>JBKJSX010000123.1:0-4065 GCA_046594375.1 Chitinophagaceae bacterium | reverse complement strand
TTTACAACAACATTTTTTATCGTTCTTTCTACAGCGATAATTTTATTCCATGTATTAATATACTTGTCGTAATAATTTGCAAGCACTTCTTCGCCGTATTCCATCCTTCTTGCAAATGCTTCTTTAGTAAAGTTTTCGCGATGGCGACTCATGTACCATTTAAAATCTTCTATCAATACTTCTTTGGAATAAAATAATTGCTTTTTATGCTGCTGCATTTTTTCAAAAAGTTTTTGCACAGCAAAATGTATGGCGCTTCCAAACTCTGTATTCTCTGACTTGCCCGAAGGAATACGTAATAAATTTTTAAAGTAAAACTCCAGCGGGCAGTTTAAATAATTGTTGAGTGCTGTAACATTCATAACATATTTTTCCAACAAACCTGAAATGAAATCTTCTTCTGATTTTTCAATTTCAGGAGCCAGGCATGTAAAGTTCAACACTTCAAAATCCATTAAGTCTTCATCCGGTAATGCTATTCGCTCTATTGGTAATTCATGTGTTTGTAAAATTTCTGCGATGAACATAGAAGGCTCTAACTCTTTACCGTCACCTTTATATTTTACATAAGATACCTGCAGATATTTTTCTGCCCGGGTAAGCGCTACATAAAATAACCTGCGAAGTTCTTCATCATCATTTGCTGCAGGTAGTGAAAAGAAAACCGTGTCAGGAAATTTAAATCCACCGGATGGCTTTCTTTTCTTTTCCCATAAAGATGCATTTACACCCGCAACAAAAACATGCTCAAATTCTAATCCTTTAGAACCATGTGCTGTTAACAGGTTCACACCTTTATCACTTCCCGACACCTGTATCATCGAAAGCGGGAGATCTTCTTTTTTCATAAGGTCGATCGTTGAGATCAACCCCTGTAAAGTGAGCATAGGATTGCGTGAAGTTTCTTCCTTTATAAAATCGAATAAAGCAGTAAGTACCTGCATCAGTTTTATTTTTTCATCACTCTTCATTATATAACCAAGTACGCCGGCATTGCGAATGATGTTCTCAAAAAGCTGTTGCAACGGAAGATTGGAAACATCGGCAATTAAATTTTCAATCGCCTTACTCAGGTTTTTTAAATTATCCGGAATCCCTGTATCAAAAAGATCCCTTGGAGGCCGGTTGGCTTTATCAAACAATAATTTCCTGATAGAAATTAATTCTCCTCCATGTCTTTTATTGTTTGTTTCAACTGTGAGCTTTGCAATTTCAATCGGTGGGATTTTATAAAGATCAAAATGCAATATCTCAAAAAGCATTTCATCACCGCCATAAGGAATGTCATGTTCAGCTGCAAGATATCTCAACAGTTCAATTATTTTTTTTGCAAACGGATGCTGAATGATATTGATGCTTCTCTTTGAAAATACAGGAATATTTTTTAGCCTGAAATATTTTATGAGGTCTTCCCCATATTTATTTTCTTTAAAGATTACCGCAATCCTTCCCGGCTCAACGCCTTGCTGAAACAGCATTTGTACTTTGTTGGTAATATCAGCCATCTCGTCTTTAGCTGTTCTATATTCAACAATTATCGGGTCGTGCAACATTGACATTAACTCAATCTTTGATGAAACAAGATTTTTGCTTAAGCCCTCAAACTTATTAATAAGTCTTTCAATATTTCTCTCAATAAGTGTTTTTGAAATATCGAGGATACCCTGTGTTGAGCGATAATTATTGGTTAGCACAACTTTTAAAAGATCAGCATAACCACTGGCAAAAGTTTCCATGTTCTCAATGCTGGCTCCCTGAAAACGAAAGATGCTTTGGTCGTCATCACCTACAACAAACACATTCGGGTTCTCCCAATAACTAACCAACAGCTCCACAATTTTATTTTGTGTACCGCTTGTATCCTGGTATTCATCCACCAGAATGTATTGATATTTTTCCTGGTAATTTGCCAGCAGGTTTTTGTTTTCTTCAAAAGCCTTTATCACCCAGTTTATCATGTCATCAAAGTCATACAACCCATGCTGTTTCATCATATCCTGAAAATGCTGAAACTCATTTACTGCTGCACGAAGTTTTTCCATTCTTAGCTTCTCATCCTCATACGCAGGTTTATAATCACCTTTTTCCCATTGCCCTTTTCGGGATACCTGGTAACGGTAGATATTATCAGTTTTTATTCTTTCCAAATACACATCAATTCTTTGCTGCAAAAAATCCGGAGTCCATCCTTCTCTCTTCATGGCAGAAAATAAATTTTGCAGATTTTTAATTTCATAATAAACATCACCCCTGTATCGTTTAAGCAAATGACTTTTGGGAAAATTATCTATAAGCTCTTTGAACAACTCTATTTTTTGCAAGTCTGAAACCGGGCTTAGCACCGATCTTTCAAACAGTGATAAATTCTCCTGAATAACGTCGTTGCAGAAAGAGTGGAAAGTATTAATGTTTACTTTGTAAGCATCAGCTCCTATAAATTGGAGCAATCTTCTCCGCATAGCAATAGCGCCTGCATCGGTATAAGTGAGGCACAAAATATTATTTGGAAGGACATCAGTTTCTAATAATATCTTACCTATACGTGCGGCAAGTATTTGTGTTTTACCTGTGCCCGGGCCTGCAATTACCATCACCGGGCCTTCAATAGTATCAACAGCCTTGCGTTGCTCGGCATTTAATTTTTTATATTCCTCAGTAAATTTCTTTTGGAGAATGTCCCTGTAATTGTACATGTTTTTCAAAGTTAATTACTTAAGAGAATGAATTGTATGTTTACCATTATTTAAAAAAAAATTTCACTTAATGAGCAAAGTTTATAATTTAAAAAAGGTACAGTTTCTGCCGATATCAATTGATAAAGCCTGGGATTTTTTTTCTTCCCCGGCAAACTTAGCCACACTTACCCCGGATAATTTAGGTTTTAATATTATCTCACTTCACCATGGCGAAAAAATGTATCCCGGCCAGATAATAGAATACACTGTAAAACCATTATTAGGAATTCCGCTTTACTGGATGACGGAAATAACTCATGTAGAGGATCATAAATTTTTTATAGATAATCAGCGGTTTGGACCATATTCATTGTGGCACCACCAGCATCATTTTAAAGAAGCAGCTAATGGTGTTGAGATGACAGACATCATTCACTACAAATTGCCTCTTTGGTTTTTAGGCGATATTGCTAATACTCTTTTTGTAAAAGGTCAGCTCACTAAAATATTTGATTACCGGTTTAAAAAAGCAGAGGAATTATTTGGTGTAAGTAAACTGACAACTGACAACTGATTATCCCGGCATCCTGGTAATATATTTTTCCATTTGCTTTATTTGGTAAACTATCTGCGGGGTGGTTGGCTTAAGCTTTTTTACTTTTCTAAAATATTCTTTTGCGGCCCTGAACTCTCTTTTGTTTATCATGATAGAAGAAAGCTGTAAATAAGCCGCAGCTTCGTTTTCCTTATCAGGCAAGCCTGAACGTAATGCCTGCCTTATATACTTTTCAGCTTCTTTAATATTCCCTTTCTGCATAGATAACATTCCCAATTGCAAATGGTTTGCGCCTTCTGCTTCCTTCACAGGGCTACCTAACGACAAACTTTTTTTCATGTGACTTTCTGCTGATACATAATCCTGTTTTACCATAGCCAAATTTCCTTTAATGGTAAAATAAACTGACCGCACAGGCTTAATCAAAAGGTTGGGAAACCATATAGACCTTATCACTTTTTCAGCACCCTCCATATCGCCGGATTCCATATAACCCTGTATCAACCGCATGGGGCCAAATAAAAAATGACCAACGATAAAAATAACAGCTATCAGGTACAAAATAAAGGATGGCCAAAAACTTGTTTCAATATTTACCACAACGGCGCCAACTAATAATATTACGCCCAGCAACAACCGGTATTTAATGATAAAATTCAAAAACTTCATGCGAAAAAATTAAGGGTGCAAAGATAAGATTAGCAAACAGATTAAAACGAGAATGAATGACAGAATCCATTATTTTTGCAGTCCTCAAAATTGGTCCCGTAGTTCAATGGATAGAATAGAAGTTTCCTAAACTTTTGATACAGGTTCGATTCCTGTCGGGACTAC
>JBKJSX010000077.1:0-9185 GCA_046594375.1 Chitinophagaceae bacterium | reverse complement strand
TGAAGAAGGAAAACTTTTATGACTATTATCAAGTCGTGGTGTGAGATATATCATGATCTCAATAAATGCTCCTCGGATTAATGCAATGGTTAGAATAGAAAGAAAAATAATAATCTTTGAGAAAATTTTATTTGGAGGAGGTACCTGAATTCTTTTTATAAAGGCCAAATAAAAATGATAATAATAAAATACTGACAAATACGCCCGTATTTAGGAGAAGACTATTACTATACACATTCATATCATTTTTTACAATACTGTTATCCACGGTTGATGCTGATAGTTGTAAAAACAGATCTCTTGCTAAAAAGAAAAAGAAAACAAGACTATGGAGTAAACTTAAAAATTTTTTTTTGCCCAACGCCGGTATCCAAAAAAGAATTGACAAAAGGCCCCATGTGATCAACCAGAGATGCAGCATTGTTAGTTTTATATTTTCAAAAGAATAATCAGGATATAAATTTTTTACTTGAAGCCCGAGGTATAATGTACCTACTAAGGGATACACGTAAGTCAAAACAGAAATGATTCTCTTTTTAAAATTATTTCTTGATTGTTTATTCCCGGCAATAAAAAATACTACTGCATACAGCAGCGGATAGCCTGAAAAAAAAACCATCAATTCAAGCTGTTGCAGGTATGCAAAAAAACTATTATCCATGTAATTATAATAATTGCAAAGTATGCTAACTATTGTTGATGAAAAAGTACATGCAAATTTAAATCACATACATAACAACACCCTTTTGAACTGTATGCTTTTTATAAAACTAATTTATTCCTTTTTGTAATGCTACTTTTTAAATGTTCTCAAATAATTTACAAGCTCCAGATATCATCATTTTCCGATATCTTCTTTTTAAAATCTGGCATATCACCACGTCCCTGGGAAGTTTTATAGAAAAGCGAACCAGTAGTTTGCGATTGTGTAGTTGCTTTTGTAAAATCACCCGGTTCTGTCTTTAGCTGTGCAGCCTTTGTTCCGTCACCCTTTCCTGTTTGACCGTGACAACTTTGGCAATGCTTAACCCACAACTCTTTACCATCAGCCAGTGATGATGCGTCAGATTTTATAGGGTTAACCTTTTTGTTATCTGCATCCGGAGCCACCCATGAGTTTTTATCCTGGAAGCCTGTGATCATAGTAAACACAAACATCCCGGCAAATAATAATACAATTGATATCAAAGATTTTCTTTTCATTTTATATATTTTTTAAAATTGATTTTACAATTTAGATCACCTATCAATAAACTGCTCCACGTTAAAAATTCCAGGACCCTTGCTATACTAATGCGGCAGCTCATGAATTTTTCTTTTGCAGATCCTTCTGTTTAAAATGTTATTGTGAGTATAGGTCATTTTATTTTGCTGATCACTCTCATCTATGGCAATGACCAACATCATTTATTTTGCATTTCACTAAGAATAACTTTATCCAAAATAATTTGTTATGTACACAAATATTGCTTTTCAGGAACGCCAGGTAATTTCTGAGATCAAATATTTGCCTGCGGTTTCTATCATTTTGCCTTTTCGTCCGGTAATTACAAAAAAAAATAAGTTAGAATATGGGTTAAAATTAATAATGGGGAAAATTGAGAAGGAGTTGCTAACTCATTATTTAACAGAAAAAGCTATACCGGTAATCATTAAATTAAAAGCCCTTATCCGTAATCTAAATTTTAATACACATACAAACAGTATTGCCATCTTTGTTTCTCCTGTAGCTGAAAAAGTTTATTACATGGAATTAGAAGTAGAGGAACAAATAGCTTTTACCGGGTCTTTCAATCTAAGGGATCTTGTACTTAACAAAAAAAATGTAAAAGAATATATTGTAATGACACTTAGTAATGAGGGGTCAAAAACATTTGTAGGCAATACTTCTGAATTTACGCTTATCAAATCAAATGTTGTAAAAGCACCGATTTCATCGGGAATTGCTAACTCTAAAAAAAATTTATTAAATGAATTTTTGCACCTAATGGACCAGGGGCTCTCTATAATTGTAAAATCATACCCACTGCCGGTTTTTGTAATAGGCAATAAAAGTGTTTTAACACAATTTAAAAATACTACCGGTAATGAAAAAGATATTGTACATTTTATTGAGAGTAATAAAAGCCTTATTGAAGAGAAGAATATACAAATTGAATTAATGCCTTACGAACTTGATTGGAAAAAAGTAAAACAAAAATATTTACTAAACTTGGTTGAAAAGGCCAGGCATGAAAATAAACTTGCAAGGGGTATTATTGAAGTTTGGCAAAAAGCTAATCAGAATAAAGTAAAACTGCTTATACTGGAAACTAATTATAAAACCCCTAAAAGCCTTAACTGGCATGATTCTTATTGCAAAATAGAATATCCGGGGGCTAATGCTTTTTATATACAAAATGAAGTAGATGATATTATCGATCTTGTTTTAGCCAGCGGTGGTGATGTTGAGTATGTAGAAGAAAACATGCTTAACGAATATGGTAATATTGCTTTAGTAAGCTGTTAATTACTAATAAAAATTGCGAATGAAGAAAAATGAGATGGAACAAATTATTTCCCTGCATTTTAAAAAGATAGATATATTATTTTCTAAAATAATTGCCGGTTTTGAAATTGAGGCTATCCATAATTTTAGAACTGAAATAAAAAAATTAAGATCTTTTTTGCACCTGTTGGATTTTGAAGTTGATGGAGGTCCCTTGAAAATAACCGAAAAACTGAAGACCTTTTATAGATATATAGGAGAGATCCGTAATCTTCAATTGCATTATCAAAATGTTGAAAATTATTTTAAAAATTCAAATGATGAAGCTCCCGGATTGTATATACCAAAGTTGAATTCAGAAATTGGATATTTGCAAAACACTACAAAAGAATTTATTAGCTCTCATAATAACTTTTTAGACGATGTGGAAAAAATGGTGTCGCAACTGCCGGGTAAATTGAGAAAGTCGTCCATAAAAAAATTTATTAAATATGTAGTCTATGAAATACAGGTGCTGTTAATTCGTTTGAACAATGATGAAGCTTTACACAGCATTCGTAAATTTTTGAAAAACCTTTTATATAACTGGAAGTTTGTTCAACCGTATATTGTTGAGCTTTCACCTGGCTTCAACCAGGAAGAAGAGATCAGAACAATTATAGAAATGCTTGGAAATTTCCGGGATAAATGCATTGACCTTACTCTTTTAAAAACATATTATTGTGATACTTGCCAGGATAAAGACAAACCCGTTTTGGCAAAACTTATCTATTTCTGGGAGATTCAAAAAGAAAGTCGTAAACAAATAATTTGTACAAGTATTGAATTAATTCCAGTTATGCCAATAGTAGCCGGTGCTTTCTCTTTCAAACGATCATTTGGATAGTTTTAAAGATGATAAAAGACAGCATTTAATTGCGAGAAATTCCTCCCTTCAACCTTACATGATGAAAATCATTTTAATGGATGATAAAAAGCATTGTTCACCTACTATTTTAATTAAACATTTGCATTATGTGTATTTCCAACCTTAAATAAATTTAATAATTCATACCAATTAAACAAATAAATCAAAAGAAACAAAAGCAAAGTATAAGCTATGAATCTAGCAACATATAATGAGTATCAACTGGAGGCCGAATATAAACGGTGGGAGATACTGTTGAGCTCAATCAAAAATGAAAATGCATTCCTGATGTTACAATTAAGCGAGGCACTGGAAGCTACTGTGGATAAGGAATTTGTTTCCCGGGCTGAATATTTTTTAAATGAATTTATTGCAAAAGATGAGTGTATTAAAGACATGGAAAAAGATATAAGGGCTGAACTTAAATTGATAACCAACATGACTGACAAACTGCCAACAAAAGCATTGGCAAAACATGAAAAGCTAAAAAATGAGATTCATTATTTTGAGAAAAATTTCTTAACTCTTAAAGTGGAGTTTGATAAGATAGTGGCAAATGTTTAGTTTACCATTGCAGATAATTTTTTTTCATTTTCGATAACGATATTCCCGTTCTTAATATCTATCAGTTTTTCATTTCTAAAATCACTTAAAGTTCTTATTAATGATTCCGTTGCAGTGCCTGCAATATTAGCAAGGTCTTCCCTGGAGATATGCATACTAAATTTTTCATCTGTTTCATTTTTATATTTCTCCTGCAAAGTAAGTAATGCATCAGCCACTCTTTTGCGCAAGGAGTTATAGGCCATGCTCAATAATTGATGTTCCTTATCAGAAACATTTTTTGCCAGCAGCTTTATAAAATTTTTAGCCACATCCATGTTATTGTTTATTAATAACTCAAAATCTTCTTTTGGAATGATACTCAATTCACATTGATCAATTGCCTCAGCAGTTTCTTTGTAGGTTGAGTTTTCAATAAGTGCAGTATAACCTAAAAAATCTCCTTCGTTCAACAGATCAATAGTTAATTCTTTACCTGCATCATTTGATTTAAACGTTTTTACTTTTCCTTTTTTAATAAAAAATAATTTATTGGGATAATTCCCCTCGCTGTATATCACCTGTTTATTTTCATAAGTATTTATATTGCCTGTATCAGTAAGATCGTGAAGGGTTGTTAATCCTTTGACATCCTGCAGTAAATTTTTTATTCCTTTATCATCGGGTGTGTAACTCTTTTTAACTATCTCGTTTTTCTTTAGCCTGCTTTCAATGGCATTTAATAATTCAATATCAGTAAATGGCTTTGTAATATAATCGTCAGCTCCCATTTCCATCCCTCTTCGCTGGTCAGATCTTTCAGATTTTGCAGTAAGAAAAATGAAGGGGATGTCGGATAATTCGGAATTTTTATTTACCATGTGAAGAACTCCATAGCCATCCAGTTCCGGCATCATCACATCACAGATGATAAGGTCAGGTCTTTGTTGCAGTGCAGACTGTATACCAAGTTTTCCATTTGCAGCTGTGGTAACTTTATAGTTTGCCAACTCAAGAATTTCAGCAGTGTTATCCCTGAGTTCTTCATTGTCTTCAATTAATAATATAGATTTCATGTATGGAAAGTTATAGTAATTTGAGTTCCCTTTTGCAGTTCGCTAGCGATACTGATCTTTCCATCCATCAGCTCAATATATTTACCTACAATATGTAAACCCAATCCGGTGCCCTGGATGTTCATCGCATTGTTTCCTCGATAAAATCTTTCAAACAAATGTTTCTTGTCTTCATCCGACATACCAATACCTACGTCCTTTACACAAATTTTTATTTTGGTATTTGTTACTTCACTCTTAATATGGATGTCAGTATTTTCTGCTGAAAATTTTATTGCATTCGACAACAAATTGATCAAAACATTTTTTAGTAAAGAAGGATCAAGATTAACATTCTCATTGCCTGTGTGGGTATACACTAATTTTTGCTTAGATTTTATTATCCCATTCATTTCATTACGTAAGGCGTTAATAAAAACTTTAAGATTAAAAAGTACAATATTGGTAACTTCTTTGCCATCCTCAATTTTACCGATGGATAAAAATTCATTTAATATATTGGTAAGATTGGTTACAGATGATTTTATTCTTTGAATATGCTTTTCCCTTTTTTCCTGTTCGTCTGTTAGTGTATATTTTGAAAGCAATGATGCGGATGAAAGAATTGTACTTAACGGTGTTCTAAACTCATGGGAAGCCATAGTTACAAAACGCCCTTTTAAATCTCCTACTTCCTTTTCTTTACTAAGCGCCGTTGTAAGTTCGTCTTTCGACTTTTTAAGTTCTTTGAGTGTAACCTCCAATTGTTCAGTTCTAAAACTTACTTTACTTTCCAATTCCAAATTTAATCTTTCGATGATTGCATTTATTTCCGCCAATTCTCTTTGCTGTCTAAATACTGATTCCTCAATTTCCTTTCTTCTTGTAATATCGCTTATAAAAGCGATGCCGTAAACTTTTCCATTTTTATAACTGCTAAGGCTTATTTCAACAGGAAATTCTTCACCGTTCTTTTTTTTGCCAAACAGATCAATACCCAGTCCCATAGGCCTTGGTTCAGGCTTTTTTACATATTTCTCGCGATCATGAGCATGGTGTTTATGAAAACGTGCAGGGATAAGAACTTCTACTTTTTCACCGATAATTTCTGAAACATGTGAATAGCCAAAAAGCAACAGCAGAAAATTATTGGCGAGTTTTATTTTACCATCTTGGTCAATTACCAATATACCAAGAGATGCATTTTGAAACAGTGCCTCAAATAACTGGCTTTCGTTTGAAGTTTGGTTTATCAAAGTATCTGGCATGGGAAATTATCAAGGCTTAATTATTAAGCTAAATTAAGCTCTTAACTGGATGCAACGGGAAATGAAATTATTCTATTGGAATTGTTATTTGAGATATATGATAAAGATCATATAAAGTTATGAGAGTGAGCATCTGCAAAAAAATATTTTAAACGGAGATTTGGTAGCGTTTAAAATTATTCGCAATTGGCTTTTTAACAATCAATCTTAAAAAATTTATTTTATGCAACAGTTGATCGCTAAAACACTTGCTGAAATTGTGAGTGAAAAATTTCAAACCGCTTCTGTGTTTGAAAAATATCATCTTGATTATTGTTGCAGGGGCAGGCGCTCCTTACAACAGGCGTGTGAGGAAGAAAACCTTCCTGTCATATCCGTAGTTGAAGATCTTAAAAATATTTATGCTCATTCAACAAATGGGTTAGATTTTAATTGTGTAAAATTATATCAGTTGGCAGAATACATTGTTTACACTCACCACAGTTTTATGAAAAAGGAAATGCCGAGGATACTTTCATTTTTAGAAAAAGTTTCCAGTAAATATGGTACACGCCATAACGAATTGTATAAAATATCAGAATTGTTTGTTGATCTTTCTAATGAAATAACACATCATATCCGGGAGGAAGAAACAATTGTATTTCCTCGTATAAAACAACTCGAGCAAAATGGATTTGAGCCCATACCACTAGACATTAAACACTATCAATACCTCGAGTTACCCATTATTGATATGGAAGATGATGATGAAGATGTAGATAATAAAATGGATATTATAAGAAAACTTACAAATAATTATACACCGCCTGCTGATAGCTGCACTACATTTAAATTATTGTATGCAAGCCTGGGATCATTTGAAATTGATCTGCATCAATATGTACACCTGGAGAACAACATTCTTTTCCGTAAAGCATTACAGCTTGAAAAAGAAATTCAAAGCAGCTATAACAATTAATTACCCTAAAATTAAAATCTTAATAAAATAAAATATCAATTATGAACCAGTTAATTTCAAAAACCCTGGCCGAGATCGTTAATGAACAATTCCAGACAGCATCAGTATTTGAAAAATATCATCTTGATTATTGCTGTAAAGGCAGGCGTTCATTACAAAAGGCATGTGAAGATGAAAATTTGCCTGTTGACAAAATTATTGCTGATCTGCAAAATGTTTTTACTGCCCCCAAAAATGAGCTGGATTTTAATAATATAAAATTATACCTGCTTGCAGATTATATTGTTCAAACACATCATGGCTATGTTAAAAAAGAATCACCGGTAATTATTTCATACCTGCAAAAAGTTTGTTCAAAACACGCAAATAAACATCCTGAACTGCACCAAATAAATAAACTATTTACTGAAGTAGCTGATGAAATGGTTGAACACATGCATAAAGAAGAAGTAATATTATTTCCACGCATAAAACAATTGGAGCAAAATGGGTTTGAGCCTGTTCTTCCTGATAAACAAACACCGGGCTACCTGGAAATGCCTATTATGATCTTGGAAAATGAGCATGAGTATGCCGGTAATAAACTTGATGCAATAAGAAAACTCACTAACAATTATACACCGCCTGCGGATAGCTGTACTACTTATAAATTGATGTATGCCTGTCTTCATGCTTTTGAAACTGATCTTCATCAACATGTTCACCTGGAAAATGGTATCTTATTTCCAAAGGCGCTTATGCTTGAAAAAGAAATTCAAAAAACAGCTCACAACTAATTATGGAAGTAAAACCGATTAAGCGAAATAAAAACATCACATGGTTAAGTAAAGACCACCATTCCGGTTTATTAGCGTGTTGGAAAATAAACAGGGGCATTAATTTAAACATAGCAACAGAGCGTATAAAAAAGTACATATTATTTTTTTGGGAGGATCATCTTAAGCGGCATTTTAAAGAAGAAGAATTATTATTATTTGATACAATGCGTGATGATAAAATAAGTACGGCTATAGAGCAGCATAAAAGTATCAGAGAGAAAATAAAAACGTTTGCTGAAAATGATATTGCAGATATTTTTGTGTTACAACAATTTGCTGAAGAGCTGAATGACCACATCCGTTACGAAGAAAGAATTTTATTTCCCTTTCTTGAGAAAGCTTTATCACAAAGCCGTTTGCAGTATATTGGTGCAGCGCTTGAAAATAGCCATGCCGATAACTATAATGAAAATTACAGGGATGAATTTTGGATAGCTCCTTAATTTTTTTAAATAAAAATGTTACATATGAAAGATTGATCATGATAAGTTTTTTGGGTGTTATGCTGTATGCATGCAATAGCGGCCAAACAAATAAAGACACAAATAATGTTGATATGAATGATCGTGCAATGAAAAATTTCCAACCCCGGGCGGAGATCCAGCTAAGTATGATCCTGACCGGGGAAGAGGAAAATTCACTCATGTGGATTGTGGGGAATAAATTAGATGCGGATATGGCTGCAGGCGGAGAAAAAATATATGGTGTAAAGTGCGCAGGATGTCATAAGGTAACAGAAGAAAAATTAGTAGGCCCCGGTTGGCTTGGTGTTACAAAAAGATATAAGCCTGAATGGATATTGAATTTTATTACCAATACTAATGAGATGCTGAATGTAGATACTAAAGCACAAAAGCAGTTGGAAATTTGTTTGGTGCGTATGCCCAACCAAAGCCTTGCTGATACGGATGCCCGCCAGTTGCTGGAATTTATGCGTAAAAATGATGGGGTTAAGTAATGTTTATAATAGAGCACATCTACAATAAACACAATTTACATAAGGCATTTACATAAATGCCTTTTTTTATTATGAATTATAGTCAGGTACAAACACATAAGTGGCTCAAAATAGCCTTTCTAAATCTGTTGATAGTAACCTTATTAGGTACATTAATGCGATACAAGATCGCTTATTCATTTCCTTTTAT
>JBKJSX010000210.1:0-13231 GCA_046594375.1 Chitinophagaceae bacterium | reverse complement strand
ATCACAGGATTCCATTTCTCCTATTTTTAAAATAACAGCAAAGAATGATCATTATGAATTAACCTGTTCAGTTAAAATTGAAGGGCAAATTACACACCTTAATAATAATGAATGGGGAAGCAGTTTGTTATTCTTATACAATCATAAATTGTATCAATGGCAAAAGCCCGAAGATGTGCTTAATGCTGAAAAATATTTTAATAAGCCTGTTCAATTAAGAAAAAATAACTGGGCAGAACAATATGAAAAAATAGTTTTACCCCTTACCAAAGAATACCAGGTTGAATTTGATAAAACACTAATTAAAGAAGTTAAAGAAGGCGAACCGGAAGTAAGATTAATGCTGATTGAAAAGGGTGACTATCTTATGTTTCAACCATTGTTTAGTTATAAAGGCTTTGAAACAAAAGCCAATGATAAAGATGTAATCATTATACCGGAGGGAGAAAAAGTATTGCTCGTTCACCGCAATAAAGAAGCAGAACGAAAATTTATTTCCAAACTGGAAGCACTTCATTCATTGTTTGTTCGTCCGCAGGATGGCAATAGCCTTGTATTAAAAGGTGCTGATGTTTTAAAGAACAACTGGTTCTTTTTATTTGTAGATGCTATGAAGGAAATGAAGGTGCCCGTGTTTGGATTTGAGGCATTGAAAAATTTCCGTTTTAATACCGCAAAGCCATCAACACACATTCATGTAAGCAGCGGGCTTGATTGGTTTGATGCGAAAGTGGAACTCTCTTTTGGTGATCAACGCATCGGTATCATTGATATTAAAAAAGCGTTGGCAAACAAGCAATCGTTTGTACAGTTAAACGACGGCACATTAGGAATTCTTCCTGATGAATGGATAAAAAAATATTCTCTACTGTTTAAAGTTGGTGAGGGAAAGAGCAATCAATTGCGGTTATCAAAATATCACTTAAGTGTTATTGATGATCTGTATGAAAAGAGAGATGAAAAAGAACTTTCTTTTGAACTGGATGCAAAATATGACCGCCTGAGAAATTTTAAAAGCATCCCTGAAATTAATGTTCCCGAAGGGTTAGCAGATGTTCTTCGTCCTTACCAAACATCAGGCTATCACTGGTTAAATTATTTGAATGATGTAGGTTGGGGAGGAATTCTTGCTGATGATATGGGTCTTGGTAAAACGGTACAGGCGCTTACCATGTTACGGCATTACAAAGAAGAAAATGAGGGATTAAAAGCAATGGTTATCTGCCCTACAACACTTATTTATAATTGGGAGAACGAAATAAAAAAGTTCACGCCGGAGCTTACCTATCGCATCCATCACGGAAGTGTGCGCACCAGAAATGCCGAGGAGTTAGAGCAATCAAATATTATTATCACAACTTACGGCACGCTCCGAAGCGATATCATGGTATTATCCAAAACAAATTTTGATTATGTGATATTGGATGAATCGCAGGCAATAAAAAACCCTGGATCAAAAGTGGCAAAAGCAGCCTGTTTGCTTACTGCTAAAAACCGTTTGTGCATGAGTGGTACGCCATTGCAGAATAACACCTTTGATATTTTTGCACAGATGAATTTCTTAAATCCTGGTCTTCTAGGTTCAATGGAATTTTTTAGAAATGAATTTGCAAATCCTATCGATAAGTTTGGTGAGCCTGAACAAAAAGATCACCTGAGAAAACTTTTGCATCCTTTTATCTTAAGAAGAACAAAGGAGCAGGTTGCAAAAGATCTCCCTGAAAAAATGGAGACCATTCTTTTTTGCGAAATGCAAGATGAGCAAAGAAATGTTTATGAAGCCTATCGCAATGCATATAGGGATAAGATACTCGGCGTAATTGAGGAGCAGGGTGTTGACAGGTCGCAGTTTACCATACTACAGGGATTGATGAAGCTTCGGCAAATATGCGACAGCCCGGCAATTTTAAATGAAGAGGAAAAGTATCCTAATAATTCAATAAAGATAGATGAGCTCACAAGAGAAATTACGGAGAACATCGGTGAGCACAAGGCATTGATCTTTTCGCAATTCTTAGGGATGCTTGCATTGATAAGAGAAAAACTAAAAGAAAACAATGTTCCTTATGAATATTTTGATGGCAGCACTTCTCCGCAGGAAAGACAAAGGGCGATAGAGAATTTTCAGAATAATGATGAATGCAGGGTATTCCTGATTTCATTAAAGGCTGGCGGTGTGGGCTTGAACTTAACGGCAGCTGACTATGTATACATTGTTGATCCATGGTGGAACCCTGCTGTAGAGCAACAGGCCATTGACCGTACACATCGTATTGGACAAACAAAAAACATTTTTGCTTACAGGATGATCTGTAAAGATACCATCGAGGATAAAATACTACAGTTGCAAGATCGCAAACGGATTCTTGCAAAAGAGCTTATAGCCGATGATACTTCTTTTGTTAAGAGTTTGAGTAAAGAGGATGTCGAATACCTGTTCAGCTAATCAGTGTGTGATAAAATCTTTAAGTCTTCTAAATTCCATTTCTGAACTGGATACGAGATACGGTCTCAGCATACGTGCAATAAATCTAAAAAAACTAAGCATTGGTTTAAGGTTTAAATACTTTTCTAATAAGGGGCATCCAAAACACCACATTTAATTATACCTACAAATTCTTTTAGGCAGGTTTCAGTAAGTTTTTAAACCAATTTTTACAAATTCCAAATTACCAAATTATGTGGCCATGCCTGTTGTTCCTGTGCATTTTTTTATAATAACGGGTAGTATAAAATTCAGGATGCTGAGAGAGTTTTGTAAGAAAATTTTGAATCATTCTTACGATCAGGTTACGGTCTTTGGAATAAGTATTCATATAAAATGGATCTATATATTTATAAAACGGCGGGCACATAAAAAATATTGTAAGAAGATATAAAATTGAGTACAAACCTGTGCAGGCATGAGATTATTGCTTCGTAATTCTACTTTTATATTGATAGTTTAGGCAAGAAAAATACAAAATGATCCTCCACCGTAAAAAGTAATTACATTTATTCCTGTGATTCGTATTATAAAACATTTACTCCCACTTTTTGTAGTACAATTCTTTACGTGGCTGGCCCTGTTTGCCCTGTGGATCTACGCCACACCGGTAATTACACGATACATATTTAATAGTACTGATGCCGAGAGTCCGTCATTTGAAAACGGTATTACATGGGTAGGAATTTGCTTTGCTTTTTACGCAACACTTGCCGCTTTCATAGCTTTCTTTATTCCCAAGTTACTGAAATATATTTCTAAGGAACGTTTGCACGCCGTCGCTTTACTCATTGGGGGCATTGGACTAATGCTGATCGGGGTAATCAAAAACCAATATGTGTTACTGGTTTCCTTTGCTTTTATCGGAATTGCATGGAGCAGTATTTCCAATACACCTTATCGGATAATCAGCGATATAGCCCCTGAAAATAAAATGACTACTTATTTTACCATATTCAATTTTTCAGTAGTTATACCGCAAATAACCGCTGCATTTTTATTAGGGTATATCAACAAACATTTTTTTGCAGGAGAAACGATAAACATTATTTTATTGGGCGCCTGCTCAATGTTTCTTTCCGGCCTGCTTATGTTGTTTATTAAACTGAGGACATATTAGATCAAATCGCTTCCAGGATTCCTCTAGTCAAATCACTTTTTGTATCACCTGTATTTAAAGTTGAAGTTGGTTCAAACAGCATGATAGAAACTTCATTATCGGCAAAAGGTTTATGTTCGATTCCCCTGGGAACTATCAAAAATTCATTTTCCTTAATTTCTACAGTACTGTCGCGAAATTGCATTTTTAAAAGCCCCTTGATAACATAAAACAATTCATCTTCATTATCATGTTTGTGCCAAACAAACTCGCCTTGTAGTTTAACCAATTTTACATGTTGCCCGTTTAGTTCTCCAACAATCCGGGGATTCCAATGATCGTGAAATAAAGAGAGCTTCTCTTCAATATTAACTTTGTGCATTAGCTATTTAATTTTTAGCAGTCAAAGCTATTCATTTTATTCCTGCAGGATAGTACCGATCTCGCTATAAAATTCATTTTTAGGTTACGATTCAATCTCAGTCAATAACTCTTCAGCCTTCTTTAAGGTATTGTTGTAGTGCTTTAATACCCACTTGGAAACGAAGAACAAAACAATGACACTGACAGGATATATAGTCAGCCAGAGTGTGATGTTTTGGGAAATGTCTTTGCCTGCAATCAGTTTTACAGACACAGGGGCAAAGGCTACTATAAATATGAAACTTAAGATTACATTTAGTTTTTGAATTTTTTGAAAACGTATTTTCTGTACCGCAAATTTTTTAAGGGTGTTTTTGTAGGTTGGTAAACTCATATTAACAGTTTGCAAACCCCTGATACTTTGAAGTGATAAAACTGGTAACATTATTAAAAAAAGAACAGAAAATCCGCCGCAAATCTGCAGGAGTAAAGTATTTAATGTGTTGAAATTCCAGATTAAAGCAATAGCCATAATAAAGCAGATAATGCTTCCAATAAATTCGGGACGGGCAATGTTATTAAGCCGATTTTTGTAATTTTGATTAGTCATTTGTTCAATAAGTTTTGAGTTTAATTGTTGTTGTTTTTCAATTTTCTTGCTGAGTGTTTCCCAGGAAGATTTTAAATCATCCAGTTCCATAATTATATAGTTTTAATTATTTGCTTTTTAAGGGTTTCTTTTATCCGCGATAGTTTAGTGCCCACATTACTTTTAGAGATGCCAATGATTTCTGCAATTTCTTCGTGGCTTTTACTTTCCAGGTAGAGCATTAAAATACCCTTATCCAGCAGGTTTAGATCTTTAA
The DNA here is from genome assembly GCA_046594375.1 of Chitinophagaceae bacterium. Classification (GTDB taxonomy): domain Bacteria; phylum Bacteroidota; class Bacteroidia; order Chitinophagales; family Chitinophagaceae; genus Ginsengibacter. The sequence continues at coordinate 8,418 of JBKJSX010000210.1, read as the reverse complement.
TATGATGTTGTAATGTTTTTATTTTTTCTTCAAGATCCTCAAAGGCTGATTCAGGAAAATTTAATTCAGATAAGCCAAGAGATGTGATAGGTATACTTTTTTTACTTTTCCTGAGGTGAAAAATGGCAACGTTCATTGCTACGCGATACATCCAGGTACTTAAACTTGAGTTTTGTTTAAACGTGTCAAATGATTTCCATAAAGTATAAATGATCTCCTGCACCAGATCATCACGGTCATCTTTACTGTTGGTATAAAAAGTTGCCACTTTGTATATCAATCCTTCGTTTTGCTGCATGGCTTTTATGAATGTATCTTTTTTCTCCACTAAAATTTAATTTATACCTGTTTCTTATTAGTGTACTATTACAATAAAAAATCACAAAGAAGGGAAAATTTATTTTTTGAAGTGTGTTAGGGATTTAATTGAACCAAACTGCATAGCCTTGTTTTCGTAAATCCCAGGCAAGTTTTTTTTCCATTTCTAATGCCTGTTGCCTTGTCATGGGTTTTACATTCATTTGGTTGTAAAGACTAGGCCGAAGATAGGTACCGTATTTTTTTACAATGTTTGCTGACAGATTATGGCCTTTCCTGTTTACGTATCCTGTTTTATGCTGCATTAATCTTTCTGCAGGCGTTTTACCCGTCATACCTACATAAAGACATTGAAGTACTCCATTAAATTGCGGATTAGCAGCCCGGAATTTAGCATTTTCAGTAAACACTTTTTTTGATAGTTCAATAACGTAAACCTGGTATATCAATCCCGGCATAAGGGGTAGTTTTGGCTGCTGGATTTATTCTTTTTGAGTTCTACTACTTGAATAGTTTTATTAGCTCTTCGTAAGTGTAAATATTTCCTTTTACAAAAAAGTTATAGGTCTTCGTCCATTCATCTCCTTTTCCCCAACCTATCATTGAGGAAATTATTTTTGTCTTTTTTGGCCCAACTCTAATAAACTGAATAATTTCTTGAAGATTCCCGTCTTCATTTTGCACACTCTTTGAAAAGTTGTCATTTAGTTTAACTTTTAAAGTAAATATCTCTTGTTCTATGTAATTAATAATAGTTAGTTTAATTGATGAATTGTCAGCAAGAGACTTGGTCTTGTCATAATTTGTCAAAATGAAGCCGCCTGTTTTAAGTTCAATATGTGCCAAAGGTGCTATCCACTTTTTTAGACCTTCATCAGTTGTAAAAAGTTGCCAGGCTTCTTTTTTATCTACAGGCAATATAGCCTCAAGTCTTAAAATTTTTTCCCCTGTTTGTGTCGTGTATGAAGTGTTTTTAACAGTCTGTCCTGTCAAAATAAAAGCATTAAAAAGAAAAAATGCAAAAAGAAAATATTTCATTCAATAATTTTAGGGTGTCAATTAAGCTTGCAGCCAACGGTAAGGCTTGGCTATGATTCTGTCCATGTCCATCAATTAAATTTATCCCTTCACATTTTTGCATAATCATTTACGGAAGTTAGTTGCATTGGAAAAACATCCATAGTGTTTTTCATATCTATTTCACTTCCGTTCGCAACTCCTAACATCAGTGCTGCAAAGGATTCACTTAATGGATCTTGAGCCCCGTCTTTTTGTGCTCTTAATGCTTCTTCAGGAACAAATTGAAGTTCAAACTTTTTTCCATGAATTGTCTCAAAAACATTCACCACTTCAAGCGGACTCAATGCCTCGGGTCCACCCAGCTCAATGCTTTTATTTTTAGCTGAAGGATTATCAAGTGATGCTACTGCAAATGAGGCAACATCTTTTATTGCAATCCAGGAGATCCTCTTTTTTCCTTCTCCATAAACGGTGGCTTTTGCATTGAGATTATCAAAACCCAATGCAGCGCTTAGCCATACTTCCATAAAATAGGTTGGTTGCAAAATAGTATAACTCAAACCACTTTCAGCAAGATGTTTTTCTACTTTACGTTTAGCGGTTTGCAAAGGAAATTCTCCGGGCATGGTGCAAAAAGAAACATAAATAAATTGACTGATGTTTGCACCTACAGCAGCATCAATCAAATTATTTTGTCCTTCATCATCCACTGTATGAATCGAATCTCCTTCCTGCTTTGATAACGTTGATGAAACGGTGGAAATTATCCCTGAAACTCCCTGCAAAGCATTTTGTAATGAAGCCTTATCTTTCAGATCACCCTCTACAATTTCAATCCCTAATTTTTTTAATTGTGCTACTTTATTTGCATCTGATGTGGCACGTACCAATCCTTTTACCGTTATATTTTTTCCTATTAACTGGCGGCAGATCTCACTGCCTAAAAATCCTGTAGCACCTGCTACAAGTACTGTTGAAGAGTTGTTTGAATTGCTCATATTGTTTAGTTTAGTTTTTGTTAGTTGGATGGGCATTGCACGCAAGTATGTGATACTTATTCAAAGATTGATTTAATTCCTCCTGACTGACATTAATAAAAAAATCCTTAGCCAGGTATTTAAACATAAAGTCGCGGAATATGGTACACTTAATTTTACCAATGTTCATTTTTACCGCATTATCATCCATAAAAAAAGTTTTATTGAAGATATTGAATTGATTAATATTAAAAAAATGGAAGTGTGCCCATTAAAGTCGCAGTGCTTTTAAGAAATTTTCGTCTTTGCATCGTATTATCTTTGGTACGTTACAAAATTGCCCTAACGTTTGAGGCTTGCCGCAGGCTGGCATTTTATAGCCCGCAACTAAGTCAATTGAAGAACTAAAGTACAAAACATATTCTATTGCCGAGCAATACCAGTCAAGCTGAAAATGCTGCTCAATCAACTACAAATGCTGATTGCTTGTTCGTTGCCCTTCCATAATGCCAAACCAAATGTGGGCGGTAGTGATTTCTTTAAACAATCATTCAAACTATTTTCCCCGCCTTACATTCAAGCCAAAAGTAGTTTCAACAGCGTTGTACCATTCTTCATCAGTTTGTGCATTCCAATCTACCCATTGTTCATCAGTCATAGATGCACGCCATCCCAAAAATGGCAGAGCCGAAGGTCCTACAGGATATCTTAATTGCCAACTATCCCCCTCAGCTATTTCAAGCATTGTATCAGCCACCAACGATGGTGGCGTGGGTTGTTTAAGTGATTCGGAAAACATAGCTCCAAAACGAAGCACCTGTGGATAAATGGAATTACTATCCACAGTAATATCATGAGCCATTTTTGTATCAATAATTCCTGGTTCTACTAAAGCAACTTTAATATTAAAAGGTTTAACTTCCTGTGCTAAAGATTCCGTAAGTGCTTCCAAGGCATACTTGCTGGCACTATAAGCACTTAATGGGGTACAGGCAATTTTTCCCGAAACCGAACCAACGTTAATAATGCAGCCTTTTTTATTTTTTCGCATTTGTGGCAGTACAGCCTGAATACATCTGATAACCCCAAAGTAATTAGTTTCCATTATAGCTTTGAAATCAGCCATTGCCATTTCCTCAATTGAGCCATGTCGTTCAATCCCTGCATTGTTTACCAATACATCTATAGTGCCATGCTCTTGAATAATAGTTGCTATGCAATGCTTTACTGATTCATCTGCATCAACATCCATTTTATAAATTATAATTGCCAAAGATTCATCGGCTATATGTTGCTTTAAAGTTGTAGCAGCTTCCGTATTTCGCATGGTTGCAAAAACTTTATAGCCTGCACGGGCAAATGAAAGTGCAGTTTCAAAACCAATGCCCTTACTTGTTCCTGTGATCAATACTTTTTTCATAATTGGTTTGTTTTAATGATTATTGCCTACTCTGTTCGGTTTTCGGCTTTTCCCGTTTTAATGTCATATTGATTTTATTGAATCATAGAAAGATAATGTTTTTGTTGTTTTTCTCTGGGCGGGAGGTTATAAATTCCATGGTGTATCATCACCTATTTATTGATGGTGGTTCTGCTTACACCACATTTCTTGGCAAGTGTTCTGTAGCCGATACTTTGCTCTAAATACTCGTAAATGGCTTGTTGTTTTAATTCCATTTTTAGTTGATTTATAGTCAACCTCAGGACGAGACAGCCCAAATGTTACCTGCTGGGCTTTCGTATATATGAATATTTGTGTCTATTTATCCATTCTGTGTCGCCTACAAATTGTACGTCTTTTTTATTTATGTAGGTTGTCTTACCAAAAGTGTAAGTGTGTCTAATAGTTGCAGGCTTATGGTCATTTCCATCTTTGGCAAATTCTTCAGTAATAATTTCAATGTCGCCATCAGGAAGATTTTGTGTTGATTTTACTAATTCCTTATCAATATATATCCCGTGTTTTGAAATCGTTATTGTGTCAACAGAGTTAGCGCTTGTTTCTTTTGGGTAAATGTTTGAGAAACTAAATTTGTTTGTTTTTTCAATCCTTTTTACATCTATATCTGCTGACATCGTATAAGGTTTTCCTGATGAATAGTCAAGATATGTCAAAGTACCTTGCCAACTTCCTACCAATGTGTCAAAATCTTTAACTGATATTTTCGAGTTGATCTGGGCATTACAATTTGTAATAATTAAAAAGGTAATTATGAGTGTCAGATGGGATTTTAGTCTTATCATCTTTTAAAATTATTTATGTTCCTTGTAAAGATAGTTTGATATTTCGGTAGCCCTTCTTCAATAATCTATCACCTGCTCTTCCATTACCTCGGGGATATTTCTAAATTCATATTGCTGGTTGCGAAGTTGGGGTTCAAAGCCTGCATCTTTTATTGCCTGCTGAATACCTGAGCTGGTAAAGCGGTGTGGAGCACCGGCGGCGCTAACAACATTTTCTTCAATCATTATACTTCCAAAATCGTTGGCACCTGCATGAAGGCAAAGTTGCGCCACCTGTTTGCCAACAGTAAGCCAGCTTGCCTGTATGTTTTTTACATTGGGTAGCATTATGCGGCTCATGGCTATCATGCGAATATATTCTTCTGCGGTAATTAAATTATGTACGCCTCTAATTCTTGCCAGTAATGTATCCACATCCTGGAAGGTCCATGGGATAAATGCAATGAAGCCTTTTGCATCTTCAGGTTTTTTTGCCTGCACCTCTCTAAGCTTTACTAAATGTTCAAATCTTTCCTGCAAGGTTTCCACGTGCCCAAACATCATTGTTGCAGAAGTTGTGATGCGCTGCCGGTGAGCTTCTGTCATAATATCAAGCCATTCCTGTGTGCCGCACTTTCCTTTACTTATAAGGCGCCTTACCCTGTCGGTTAAAATTTCTGCACCGGGTCCGGGCAATGAATCCAGCCCTGCTTTTCTCAATGCCATCAGCACTTCGCGGTGAGTGGACTTTGAGATCTTTGTAATATGCGCAACCTCCGGCGGACCTAATGCATGAAGTTTTAAATTCGGATAAAGTTCTTTCAGTTGTTTAAAAAGATCTACATAATAACTTAATCCAAGATCAGGATGATGGCCCCCCTGTAACAAAAGTTGTTCGCCGCCATATTTAAATGTCTCATCAATTTTTCTTTTGTAAGTTTCTATATCTGTTATGTAAGCATCTGCGTGCCCGGGTATCCTGTAAAAATTACAAAACTTGCAATTGGCTATACAAACATTCGTGGTATTAAGATTACGGTCAATTATCCATGTAACTTTTCCATGAGGCACCTGTTTCTTTCTCAATTCATCTGCTACCAGCATCAGTTCAGTTAATGCAGCATTGTTAAACAAAAACATGCCTTCTTCCACAGAAAGGAATTCAAAATCGAGTGCCTTTTTAAAAACGGTTGATAAATTCATATAAGTGGTGCAAAAATACACGCATTAACTTGTAATTTGGACGATGCTTATGCAACAGATTTTATTTCACATTTTATTTTGCTTCTTATCTGTAAATGTTTCCGCACAGGAAATTTTTGTAGAGAAACCCGCAAAATATATTACCACCGTTCCTTTTAAGCAATTAACCGGCGGCGTAATACTTATCAGGGCAACCATCAATCATATTCCTGATTCGCTGAATTTTATTTTAGATACCGGCAGCGGTGGCATATCACTGGATTCTACCACATGCGTGGATTTTAATATTCCTCATTCGCCATCGGGCAGAACTATCAATGGCATTGCCGGCATTCGTGAAGTTGATTTTGCAAAAAACAATGATCTTAATTTTCCGGGTTTGCAAATTAAAGGACTTGATTTTTATGTAAACAATTATGAAATACTCACTACAGTTTATGGGATAAAAATTGACGGTATAATAGGATATAGCTTCTTTAGCAAATACATAGTTAAGATTGATTTTGACAGCACAAATATTAAAGTATTTGAGCACGGAAGCATACGCTATCCTTCAGGTGGTTATTTATTACATCCTTTATTTACGGCATTGCCTATACAGCAATCAAGGATAAAAGACGCACGTACTGTAAATAATAATTTTTATTTAGACACAGGAGCAGGCCTTTCTTTTTTAGTAAGTAAAGACTTTGTAAATGATAGTAATTTTATGTTAAAGAGCAGGAAACCGGTAGAGGTTGAAGCGCAGGGTTTGGGGGGCAAAAAAAGAATGATGATAACAATAATAAAAGAAATAAAAATAGGCCCCTATAGTTTTCGCAGAGTTCCAACACATATCCTGGATGACGAATTTAATGTTACTTCATACCCTTATGTGGCAGGGCTGATAGGAAATGATATTTTAAGAAGATTCAACATGATCCTTAATTACCAAAAACGGGAGATCCATCTTTTACCCAACAGCCATTACAGGGATTTGTTTGATTATTCATATACCGGGATGAGTATTTATTTTATTGAAGGAAAAATAGTAATTGATGATATAATAAAGAGCTCACCGGCATTCAAATCAGGTTTTATGGTTGGTGATGTGATCTTAGCTCTTAATAATAATTTCAGCAACGATATCAATCAATACAAAAATATGTTGCAATCAAGCGAGGAAAAAATAAAGGTTTTGATCCTGAGAGACCAAAAACCACTTATCATAACATTTAGGCCCGGCAGAATATTCTAGACATGAACGTTAAACGAGAAATTCTCACGTCTCACCTTTGTCTTTTCAGGATTAGCAATTAACCTGACATCCCCATTTAAAAAAACTTTTGGCAGTTAGCTCTTAATTGATTGAATTTTGCCGCCATGATACAATTTGAAAAATTTACTCTGGATAATGGTTTACGCGTTATTGTTCACCATGATGCTACAACACCTATGGCTGTGCTAAATGTAATGTACGATGTAGGTGCAAGAGATGAAAACCCTGACCAGACAGGCTTTGCCCATTTGTTTGAACATCTTATGTTTGGCGGAAGCATAAATATTCCTTCGTATGACGAGCCGTTGCAAATGGCGGGTGGCGAAAACAATGCTTACACCACCAACGATCTTACCAACTATTATATTCAACTGCCTGCAGAAAATTTAGAAACAGCTTTCTGGTTAGAAAGCGACCGCATGTTATCGCTTGCCTTTGATGAAAATAGTTTGGATGTACAACGCAAAGTGGTAAGCGAGGAATTTAAAGAGCATTATCTTAATAAGCCTTACGGTGATGTTTGGCATAAAATGCGTGCCCTTGCATACCAGGTTCATCCCTACCGATGGATGACGATTGGCAAAGAATTAAGCCATGTAGAGAATGCACAATTGCAGGATGTAAAAAACTTTTTTTTTAAACATTATACACCCGCCAACGCAATTTTATGTGTTGCAGGAAATGTAACTGTTGAGCAGGTAAAAGCGCTTGCACAAAAATGGTTTGGTGATATTGCTGCAGGAGAAAAATATGATCGGCAGCTTCCGCCCGAGCCAAAGCAAACTGCTCCACGAAAATTAGAAGTAAAAGCAAAAGTGCCTTTGGATGCTTTGTATAAATGCTGGCACATTTATCACAGGCTTGATAAGCGTTATTACACTGCAGATCTTATTACAGATCTTTTAAGTGGTGGTGGTTCTTCAAGATTATACCAAAGCCTTGTAAAAGAAAAACAATTGTTCAGCAACATTAATTGCTTTCATTTTGGAAGCGCTGATGCAGGCCTGCTGGCAATAGACGGTAAATTAATTAAAGGTGTAACAATGCAGGATGCTGAAAAAGCCATTGAAGAAGAATTAGAAAAAATGAAAAAAGAATTGGTAAGCGAAGCCGAACTGGAAAAGGTAAAGAACAAAACCGAAAGCCTTATGGCTTTTGAAGATGTGCCTTTGATGAGCCGTGCCAGCAGCCTTGCAAATTACGAATTGCTGGGAGATGCCGATCTTATGAATAAAGAACTGGAACATTACCATGCGGTAACTGCACAGGATATCAAACAGGAATGCAACAATATTTTTACAGCCGATAACTGCAGTACTTTGTATTATTATTCAGAAAACTAAATTGTAATTTTGAAAGAAAGCATTGTATGTTAACGAAAGAGAAAATATTAGAAAGCATTAAAGCTATGCCCGAAGA
>JBKJSX010000009.1:0-2529 GCA_046594375.1 Chitinophagaceae bacterium | reverse complement strand
GATGTTGGTGATGCCGGGCTGCAAAACCATCAGCACAACCTGTTCCGCACTTTTGCGGGAACACACAACATCGGCGAGTAGTTTTCGTAATGGTTAATATTTTGAAGTATGAAAGTGTAAGACCAACGAAGGCGAGAGACCGATTGAAAAAGGGAAGTTGAAGATAACAACAAATGATACGTGTTCTTTTATAAGTCCTCATTGCAAACGAACACTAGTTGGGTGTCGCCTTCAAAATTTTTACCAATCCAATTTAAAACTCCGAAAGCACTAACGCTGATAACTATCAGAGTTGAATTTTTGATAAATGTTCTATGTTCCATAATTTTTGATTTTTGTTGTTTAGTAATGAATGCTGCGTTTAGCTTGCGCGAAATTCAAATATATACGCAAGTTTTAAAACTGTCAATTAATTTAATTTTGATTATCACCATTTTCAGAACGCCCCCGTCTGGTCTCTGACCAACGGGATTGAGAACTCAGTTTTTAATTTCCCGAAAAGTGTGTCAGCATTTCAAAACTATCCGTTCCATCATAATAAAATTTGGCAGATGAATAATAGTAGTCTTCCGGGTTTTCGCATAAACCTGCTGATACAGGATTGTAATGAATGTACTCCAGTTTTTGATTGAATAAATTCTGAGAAATAAGTTCAATACTTAAGGGTTCTCTTTTCCATAACTGGTACTCCCGATCATATTTATTTACTTTAAAACCGGCAGCACCATTTTCATTATTTTTTATAAGTGAGCGGCTTTAGTTGGTGTGCTGTATGTTTCATAAATGAAGCTTGAATTGAAGAAGGAGAATGACCAAATAGTGGTTGCCATATTAAATGAATATGATTACTCATAATAACAAATGCATTTAACTCTATTCTTTTTTTTGTAATCAAAAATTGTAGGCTGTCGATTATAATGTTTTTGTGATTATTATCTGCAAGTGCATGTTGCCATTCGTGTATGGTGGCTGTAAAAAATTGTGCAGCGTAAATTGGAAATGTGTTTTCCATCTTACTAAACTATGTAAATAAAAAGCAAGTTGACTTCTTTATGTTTTGCCGTTGGTCGGAGACCAGACGGCGGCTCTCACGGGTGGTTGCGTGGGATATATGTTGATGGAAGGAACACCTACATTGGCTAAAATTTAATACGGTTACAAAAAGAGAACTTATTTTACAAATTTATATAATCAGTTATTCTCAGCAACGTCTCTGGCCTTTGCCATGTAAATACATGACGAAGGAGATAAAAATGCAAAACTGACTTTCATAAATTATAAATTTTTTTTACTGGGGGCTAACGTTGAGTATTTGCGAAGACAAGGATTCATTGCTTGTTTGCCCTGTACAAATGCTCAATTGAAAATATATTGTTGAAGTTATGAACTAAAAGCTGATAGATATTCGTCAGCCCGGAACAACTGCTGATAGCGAAAAAAAAGATGGGGATTTATTCGTCGCCCAGCTTTATTGCCAAATGGCATGTTGCCAGAAGTGTTTCTTCATTTTGATAGTAGTTGTTTTTGGGTTTTATCGTTAAAACATCTTCGCAATCACATTTCCTATCGCCTGCCAAAAGGGAGTATCCCTCAGTTCCCAGAATATTTTATGTAATAAAATGAATGCAAACACCACAGTAAAAGGGCTGATTCGTTTTGTACGCAATGAATCAACAAGGGTAACGATTCCTACAAGTGACAGGACAATGATGATGCCATTGGAAAACCCTTGAATACCCAGATAAGTCTCTAATGTCCTGTCCAAGGCAGGATTAATAAAGAGAAATGCTGTGCTGCACATGAAGCGCATGTGCAGTGCAGCATTTTTTCTGTAAAAAATGGCCAAGCAATAAAGAATGGCAAAAAAGACAATGTCCGGAAAAGTTACTGCAAGAAATCTTATAGCGAGGTGTTGCCCCCCTTCTGCTAATCCAGAAAAATAATTGTCTCTGTTAGCCAAGTACAAAGCTAGTACCACTAATGGCGCCAGGAAATAGCTGAGGGCACCCACCCACCGATGCCATTTTATCTTTCCTTTCAGAATAAGTATGGGCTGCACTAAAAGCATTAAAACCCATCCCATCATTATAATGCCATGAAAATGCATGATCCAGTTAAAATGCATAGTGTAACTGCCGTCAACGATATAATCTTTAAACAATGGAAAATGGCGAATATAGGTCTTGAAAAAACCGACCTCTACCAAAAGGATCAAAAGAATAATTCCGATAATGATCCGATTAATAGCTCCTGTGGAAATGGAATATTTTTCCTTCTGTTGCATGTTTATTGTTTTGGTTTATGAGAGCATCCGTGTCATGGTCAACAATTTGTGTTATTAAATGTAATATAATTTCTTTTTGGGCATTCAAATACAATTGATTAGCGTTATACATTTTGTATTGTCGTTAGGACAATCCGTTTTTTTTTGCACAATTAATTTTCCTGGTTCACGGGCTGCCTGATGGAAGCGAATACCACGCTGCCCTTCGACAGGCTCAGGGTGCAAGCAAGGCAGTGGAGTAGCAG
>JBKJSX010000122.1:0-12901 GCA_046594375.1 Chitinophagaceae bacterium | reverse complement strand
TGAAAAAGAACTTATTAAACTTACAGCAGCACTCGAAAAAAATTCAACTCATCCAATTGCAAAAGCAATAGTTGATTTTGCCGGTGATGTTATCGGGGAAGTAAAGGTTGAGAATGTTGAAGAAGTATCAGGTCATGGATTAAAAGGAATGGTCGAGGGTAAAAATATTTTAGCTGGAAATGTAAAATTATTGAAGAAGTTCAATATTGAATATCCGCCTGAAGTTGAAAGTATTGTTGATACAATTGTTGTAGTTGCTGTAAATCATAACTATGCAGGTTATATAACTATTGCAGATGAAATTAAAGAAGATGCCAAACAGGCTATAGACGAAATGCATAAGCTCAATATTGAAACCGTAATGCTATCAGGAGATAAGCAGGCTGTGGTTGATAAAATTGCAAAGGCTTTGGGAATTGATAAAGCTTATGGCGATTTATTGCCGGAAGGAAAAGTAGAAAAAGTTCAGGCAATAAAAGATGAAGGGAAACATATTGCATTTGTTGGTGATGGAGTAAATGATGCTCCTGTAGTCGCATTAGCAGATGCAGGTATAGCAATGGGCGGGCTCGGCAGTGATGCAACAATTGAAACGGCAGATATAGTAATTCAAAATGACCAGCCATCCAGAATTGTAACCGCCATTAAGATAGGGAAATTAACCAGGAGCATTGTTTGGCAAAACATAACAATAGCAATGGTAATTAAAGTAATTGTTTTAATTCTTGGCGCAGGAGGAATTGCCACATTGTGGGAAGCTGTTATTGCTGATGTAGGCGTTGCATTGCTGGCAATTTTAAATGCTGTAAGAATACAAAAAATGAAAGTGTAATGTTTCTAAATTATTTTCCCATTTTAAACCTTACAGAGGCACCTAATGCAATATAACACTGAGGTGCAGCATTGGCAAGGTTGAAGCCTGAAGAAAGATCAACCTTAAAATTGTTTGATATTAAATAAGCCAATCCTCCATCTATATTATGTTCAGGGGATATTTGTTTTTTAAAAGCGCCGAATGCTTCAATGTAACCGTACCATTTTTCGGTAAGGTTTAAGCCTAAGGTTAATGTATAAATATATGCAGGGTCATTTGTAAAACCATCCCATTCACATCCCACGTTATATCCTAAGGCTGTTTTAGAAGATAATGTGTGTTGCATTGTGAACCGGAAATTTGGAGCAACTTTATCGGGTTTAAATTTGGCAGAAGAGAATGAAGGTATGCCTACATGAAAGATGAAGGAAGTTTTTGGGATTAGTTTTTGTTCTTCCAGTAAAAAAAATTTTGCACCAATTTGGGCAACATCTAATCCTGTTTCATTAATTGTAGCATACGGGATTATTAACGATGAATTAGTTTTTAGTGAGGTAATCAGCCTTAACTCAACTCTCTTACTCAGTCCATATTTGCTTAAAAGAGTTGGTGTTAAAAATTCATTTTCCCTTGCGTTGTTTTTTTGAAAGTTAAATCCTGCTTCAAATTGAAGCCATTTTTTTGGAACGAGGAAAGCACTTTCTGTTTGATCAGGACGGTCAGTATCAATTGGATCCTGCGCATAAATAATTGCGGAAAAACAAGATAGCATAAGCGTATAAAAATATTTCATTAATCTAAACTAAAATTTAGGGTTGTCTAAAAATTAATTCAAATATATTGAAAAATTTATAAAAGAAAGCTGTCTTATTTTTCAAAAAAGGCAACGGTGCCACCTACCCAGTCTTTGTCTGCATTATATCTTACACCTATCATTTTACCTTTACTTAACCTTGCAAGATTATTTACAGCAACGGGTCTTGCTTCCCCATCTTTCCAAAAATAAAAGATCCTGATCTCAGCTTTTGCAGGTATGTTAGGAGTAACAATTATATCAGCATATTTTACTTTGCGCTGTAATATCCAGTTTGACGGGTCTTTTACATTTTCAATATCTTGTTGGGTAACATCAATAATTACACCCTGCCCTGCAAAGGAGAACAAAGGTTTTAAAACAAAATTTTCAAGATCACCAGGTAATTGCTTTACCTCGTTAAGAAAAAAAGTTTCGGGTACATAAGGATGTTTAATAAATGGTAATGTGAATTTGCTAATGCGGTAAAACCAATTTGGATGCGGCACCCATTCCACATCGAGTTCGCTGGTAATATCAACAAAATCTCCCAAACTTGCTTTTTGTTGTTGCAGCTCATCAAATATTACACGGTTATATATTCTTTTTATTTGAACCTTTTTTCCATCTTTTAAGTAATACAACTTTTTTCCTTCCTTCATCAGATCAGTAAGTGAAACAATAGGTGTTCCTAAATAATCCTGTGTACAATAAAAATCAATTAGTGTTTTTTGTTCATACGGATTTATTTCAAGCAGAATTACATTCTCTACATTGTGGTCACCTATAATAATTTCTTTCAGCAGATTGATATAAGATTCTTTATCGTAACCACTCAGATAATTATCAAAATTTGAAGGGATGTCAAAATGTTTTTTTACAACTTCAGGATGGTATACCTGAAAGCCAAATAGGGTAGGGAAGCCCTGCATTTCTATCAGTTGAGGTTCCAGCTTCCCGGATGCATTTTCACAAATGCCAAAATCAAAAGCAATAAAATGTGTATGCGCATTTTCGTTGGCTACTTCTTCACCTTTGGGAATAGCCGCTGCTGTTAATGTTTTAAAATTTTCGTCTACAATTACATCAACGATTGCTTCACAGGCGTCAATTATTTTTTTTGTAAATTCTTTGGGAATAAAAATCGGTGTTTCAGCTATTCTGAAGGGTATGTCACCGGGATATTTGCTGTTAAGATCATCAAGAAATGCTGCATACTTTTCTTCAGTAAAATCTTTATTAAATTTTTTGCGTAGGTCATTTATCATGAAAAATATTTTACATGATAAAAATAGTTTTTAAAATTGATACAGTTTATGATCCATTAATTGTTAAGCGGGTACGCTGATATGATGTTCAACAGCAATGTTTAAAAAATTCGGAAGTATGTGAGAGTATGTCCACAATATTTTATCAGGATCGCTTAAATGCTCCAGCATGGATTGCCATTTTTCATATCCGTAATTTTCAATAACGGTTTTCTTTTTTTCTGCTGTTTGCAGGTACATACTCATACCGATTGCATCTGCTTCCGGGTGAAACTGTGTTCCGAAAAAATATTCATTAAAACGAATCGCCATTATTGCTCTTTCAAGAGGCACATGTGTTCTTTCTTTTTCGATGCATAAAATTTTAGCACCTTTGTACATGATATTCATTTGTGGCTCTATCACTTGCCAGTCCCGGCTATCAACAGAATAAAATGGCTCATTCAAACCCCGGAATACAGGTTCATTTTTGCCATCTTCCAAAAGATGTACCGGGAAAACACCAAATGCTGTTGAGTTTCTTTTGCAAACATTTGCAAGTTCCCAATGTCTGCATACCAATTGAAATGAATGGCAGATAAAGAATACATATTTCTTTTCCTGATTGGTTGGATTATTGTTCCATTCTTCAATTGTTCCAAGCCATGTAAAGTATGCTTTCTCCCAATCGCTTCCTTCACTTTCCAATGGGCTTCCCGGACCTCCGGTGCTTAAATAAATATCATAAGATGTATCCGGTGTTTCATTTTTTAATCTCACATCAAACTCATCCCATTCCAGATCAAGGTTTTTACTTTCTCCATACTGATTTAAAATTTCACGAAGACAACGCATTCCCTGGTTTTCGAATCCTTCGTACATATCGAGTATAGCTACTCTCACTACTTTATTGGTTCCGGATTTCATTCTGCAAAAATAAATTATTATGATGGAGTATTAATAATATTTATGCTCGAATATTTAGTGTTGAATATTTAGCGTTGAATATTTTTTAAATTTAAATTCTCAATAATCAATGTTCAAGGGAGGCTAAGTACGCAATTAAAAATCCACCAATTTTATATGCCATCTAAAAATTGGGAATGGATATAATCAACCACATCAACCAAACTATTTGTTTGCTCGTATACTTTTAATTGCCTGTCGGCGCCCGTTCCCTGTTCAAGCATTTTATGTACGTGGCTTATAGCATTTTTAATTCCGAGTGGACCAGTAACATCATCTATAAAATCCAGTAATTCATAAATTAAAACCCGTGTGTTTACTTCTGTTTCTTTACCGAAATCTATCATGCTGCCATCAATACCGTATCGTCCAGCTCTCCACTTATTCTCATTTATAAGGATACGTGGATAAGTAATAAAATTTAGGTTTTGCAAACGCAGCTTATAAAGTTTGGCACAAATTCCCTGGAACAATGCTGCGATAGTTATTGTTTCCTGAACGGTCATTGGCACATCACATATCCTGAATTCAACCGTATTGAAAAATGGATGAACGCGAAGATCCCACCAAATCTTTTTTGCATTATCAATACAATTTGTTTTTACTAAAAGCTTGATGTAATTATCATAGGCTTCAATACTCTCAAACTGATCCGGTATTCCTGTCCGTGGAAATTTATCAAACACTTTTGTGCGGAAAGATTTGTATCCCGTTAATCTTCCTTCCCAAAAAGGTGAGTTAGTACTCAATGCATAAATATGCGGTAAAAAATATCTTGCAGAATTTGCAATATGCATTGCAAGCTCACGATTTTCCATGCCAACATGTACATGTAATCCAAAAATCAAATTACTTCTTGCTGCTTCCTGCAATTCATTAACGATCTCGCTGTAGCGTGCATGATCAGTAATTAACTGGCTCTCCCAATGGCTGAAAGGATGTGTGCCTGAAGCACCAACCCACAAACCAAGATCACCGGCAATACTGCTGATGGTTTTACGAAGTGTTGCAACATCCATCATAGCTTCATCAATATCCTGGCAAATATCAGTGCCCACCTCAACCACGGCCTGGTGCATTTCTGCTTTTACTTTATCCTTAATAATTTTTTGACCCTCGTACACAATTTTTTGCTCGTGGCTTTTTAATTCCCTGCTCTCAGGATCAATAACCATGTATTCTTCTTCAACACCTAGCGTAAAATTTTTAAAAGAGATAGTAGCCATATTAAGTTTGTGGTTTGTAGTTTATAGTTTGCAGTTGATTGCCTATTGCTTTTTGCCCATTGCTTTCCTGTATTTCTTAGTTAGTAAAGTTTTTTTTTGTCAGCACTTCGTTTGATATATTCTCCCCAGGTAAGATTATCCATTGTTTCATCCTGTGCTTGTGCTTTTTCAATTGCATACAAAGCTGCTGTTTCCACAACCCACTCAAAATTTTCTTTGCCTACGCTGGTAACCTCAGCATCGGGTGCAGGGTTACAAAAATCAATTGCATAAGGAACACCATCGCGTAAGGCAAGCTCAACAGTATTAAAATCGTAACCCAAATATTTATTTATTCGTAAAACGATGTCTTCCATTAGTTCATATCGGGCTTTATCAGGAGTAAAGTTTGCGGAGTATCTCATGTGATGTGGATTGCGTGGTTCATAAGGCATTATTCGTACATGCTTGCCACCGATACAATAGCAACGATAATATTCATCAAAAATAATTTCTTCCTGCAGCATCATTACCAGTTCACCTGTTTCGCCATGCTTTCTAAAAAGATCATCCATATCTTTTACCTGGTAAACATTCTTCCAACCTCCGCCGGCAAAGGGTTTCATATAAGCAGGAAAACCGATGTATTCAATGATGCTGTTCCAGTCCAATGGAAAATCAAGGTTTGCAAATGACTGGTCCGTTGTATCCGGTGGCAGATCTTTTGATGGAAGGATAACAGTTTTTGGAACGGGCACATCAATTTTTGTAGCAAGACAATTATTAAAAAATTTTTCATCCGCACTCCACCAAAAAGGATTATTAATTACAGCAGTGCCGGTAAGTGCTGCGTTCTTAAGATAAGCACGATAAAACGGAACATCCTGTGAAATGCGATCTACTATTACTGCATATCCGCTTGGCTCTCCCTGCATCACCTTATCAATATGTACAGCTTCTGCAGTTATTCCTTTAATATTTTTGCTGTTTACTCTTTCAATAAATGCATCCGGAAAACTTCTTTCTCTTCCAAATAAAATCCCGATTTTTTTCATAACGAATAATTTGTGTGAGTGAATATTAAATAGTGTTTTTTGTTAGCTAATCAAATATATTTTTTCATGCTCAATAAAACAAAATTGTTTTTGTGGAAATTGGTTTAGGAATTTAATCATGTATTTTACCTGACAGGTTTTGATATTATGCCGCATGGATTTGCTAACAACCTGTAAGGTTTGTTGCACACAGATTTTGCTTATTTTTGAAGCCTATGGAAACAGGAAAAAGTGTGGGTGTATTAACTGAGACACATATTTTATTTTCATCCTGTCTTAAGAGAGACGTTTCACTTGATGTTTATTTGCCCGTGGGTGTATTAAATCACAATGATGTAAGTTTATTACTGATAAATGATGGGCAGGATTTGCCTGTAATGAACTTTGAAAATATTTTGGAAGCCCATGCTGAGACGATAACACCTTTATTATGTGTAGGCATTTATTGCAGCATTGACAGAAAAAATGAATACGGCACTGCAGATGTGTTAGACTACAAAGGAAGAGGTACAAAAGCAAAAGCATACCAGCAATTTATTTTGAGTGAGCTTTTGCCTTTTATAAGAAATACATATTTGATTTCTTCTTTTAAAGAAAAATCCTATTGCGGGTTTTCGTTGGGTGCGTTAAGTGCATTGGATATTGTATGGAGTAATCCCGAAGAGTTTAGCAAGGTAGGTTTATTCAGCGCTTCTCTTTGGTGGCGGACTGTAAGCCAGGATGATGCAGACTTTGATGAAAACATTCACAGGATAATGCACATGAAAATTCGTAAAGGCAATTATCATCCATGGCTAAAATTTTTTTTTGAAACAGGAACACAGGATGAAACTGCAGACAGAAACGGAAATGGAATTATTGATGCGATTGATGATACAGTAAGTGTTATTGATGAGTTGGTTTTAAAAGGATACAACAAGTCAACTGATATTAAATATCTTGAATTAAAAGATGGCAAACATGATGTTGCTACATGGGGCAAAGTATTCCCTGAATTTTTGAAATGGGGGTGGGGAAGAGAAGTGATAATTAGGTAATGAGGAAATAAAGTTATAAGAAAAAAAATATAATAAAACAAAAGCCGTCCCAGTAATGAGACGGCTTTATTATTTAGAAATTTTAAAATATTAAAAGATATAACGAATACCCAATTGGGCTTGCCATACATCAGCTATAGAAGTACCTTTTCTGTAAGTATCATAGTTTAAATTATTACTTACCAGATTATATCTAAATACAGGTACATTATTTACCGCTGGTCTTGCAGCAATAGGAGCTGTAGTATTAATAACATCAGCAACTCCCCATTTGTGATTAAGCATATTACCGAAATTAAATACATCAGCTCTTAATTGGATTGTGTGCTTTTGTTTACCAAAGTTGTGAAAAATTTCAACCATTGTTGATAAATCAAATCTGGTAAGCATGGGTTGTAAAACAGCATTACGTTGTGCAACTTTTCCTCTGTTCTTACTTAAGCTTTCATTTTTTTGAATAAAAGCTTCAAATGCATCCTTTTGTTGTTGAACAGTAAATGTTGTTACAACATTATTAACGGTTGCAGTGTATTGCTCAAAATTCATTTCAGCCTGGCTTTGGTCTCTTGGAATATATATTAAATCATTTCCGCTAATACCGTCGCCATTCAAATCTCCGGTATATGCATAAGAAAATCTTCCTTGGCTTTGAGCCTGTCCAAATAACGAAAACTGAATCGCCACGGTTTTAGCAATTTCCTTTCTGTAAGTTATATTACCGATTACCCGATGCCTGGTATCATTATCACTAAAAGAATAATCAGGCAGATTATTTCCATTTACCGTTCTTGTAGAAGTAAAACTGCTAAATGCAATAGTACTTGAACTTGAATTATCTTTTGTAGATCCATAATTATAAGCCAGTAACCAACTAAAGTTTTTTTGTAATGGCTTTTCAAGCTTTATGGTTACGCTTGTGTTTGAACCATAAGGGCGACTGGACAATACCGTTGCATCAGTTATGTTGGGATTTATTCTTACAGCGCTTGAACTACCTGCAAATCTTGGCCTGTTATCAGGACCACTAAATGTAGTAGTTGCCACTTTTTGATTTGCATTATAGTAAAAGATGTTACTAAGGCTTTGCGTAAATAATATCTCTGCTGATCCAACTAAACTTCCAAATATTTTTTGATCAACAGCAAAGTTTGTTCTGAATACCTGAGGGAAACGAAATTCTTTTTCAATAGGTGCAATATTGTAACTTGGTGCAGGGGTGCCGGGAACAATGTTGGTTGGGATGTTACGGGTAATATCAGGACTAAAAGGATAAATATTTGTATTGTCTTTGCTGATTTCGCCTGATAATAAACCATTATTACCAACAGCATTACTAATAAATACAAATGCAGGGCGTCCGGAAAATAATCCTAATCCGCCACGTAACTGTGTAGTCTTATCTCCTTTAACATCAAAATTAAATCCAAACCTTGGATTGACCATTACTTTAGTTGATGGAAGTTGGGAAGTACTCAAATTTTTTGGTAATCCATTTTCATCAACAAAACTATAACCTTTTACCTGCTGATTATCTAAGGCATTTGATGAAAAGAACGGTACATCGAAACGAACGCCAAAAGTAAGGTTCAAATTATCTTCTATCTGCCATTCATCCTGTATATAAGTACCTATATTTTTTGCATTTGTAACTGCATTATATAAAGCATGATCAGGAAGATTACTGTAACCCAAAATATATCTTCTTACGTTTACCGGATTTTGCGTCATAGTGGGGTTAGCCAGGTAAGCATTAGCTGAAGTATAAAAATCAGCTAAACTATTAAAAGCATAAAAGCCCTGAATTCGTGGAGTAAATTGGTTGAAGAATTTAAAAGACTCAAAATTTGCGCCGGCTGATATTGTGTGTTTGCCGCTATAAAAAGTAATATTATCCGAGACCTGCCAGGTATCGGTATTTAAAATATTATTAGGGGTAAATGGCTCAGCTCCAAATGAAATAAAGTTTCTGTCACCAGTGCCGTCCAATATATCAACTAAAGGGAAAAGACTGCCCTTTACTCTTCTATAATCTCTGTTTCCGGTGTACCCAAAAATTAATTCATTTGATATTCTATTCGTAAACCTTGTGTTTAATTGTCCGATCAAAGAATTAATATCGTTATGAATTTCATAGTTATTGTTTGAAAAATTCATACCATTTATACTGCTTTGACGGCCGGTAAATGCACCTGATGAACTTGCTCCAATATCCTTATTAGAGCGTAATGAATTATATCTCAAGCTGAATTTATTTTTGTTATTTATATTCCAATCTATCTTGGCTAAAATCTTCTTGCTGGCAGTAAGAAAATCATACCCTTGATATTGCCCGGGATCGTATGCCAATTTAGTAGTAAGGAATGTAGATAAGGCATCTAAATCAGATTGTTTAACTCTTGAAACGTTTGCTTGTCCTGCGTTAGAACCATTATCAGCTACAATAGAAGTTCCCGGATCAGTTCTTTTTTCCTCTTCATAATTAGCAAAAAAGAATAATTTATTTTTAATGATAGGACCTCCTAAACTTACACCATATTGTTTCACATCAAAATTTGAGATAGCAACAGGTGTTTTTCCCTCAGGTCCTGCTTTAGTTCCAACAAAATGCTGATTACGTTTATTGTAAAATCCCGATCCATGAAAAGTATTTGTTCCGCTACGGGTAACAGCATTAATGCCTGCACCTGTAAATCCTGCATCCCTAACACTGTAGGGAGATAAATTAACTTGAATTTCTTCAATAGCATCTATAGAAATCGGAGAAGCACTGGTTTGGCTACCAGGTAATGACTGCAAACCAAATGAGTTATTAAATATTGATCCATCTATTGTCAGGTTAATAAAACGACTATCCTGCCCGGCATAAGAAGTTCCGAAGGGACCAACACTTGCCTGCGGTGTTAATTTTGTGAAATCAGTAATGTTTCTTGATAATGTTGGAAGTGCGGCAATTAATCTTCTATTAATGTTTGTTGAAGTGCCTTTTTTGTCTTTAGAAATTAGGGATCCTTTTCTTGCTGTACCTGAAATTACTACTTCAGTTAAGCTTTTATTTGCATCATTAAGTACAACATTTATTTGAGTTGGTTCTCCCAATTGTACATTAACATCAGTAATTACCTCCTGTTTAAAACCTACAAAAGTTACGGTTACATTGTATGGCCCGCCAACACGTAAGCTGGGGATATTATAAATACCACTTTTGCCTGATGAAGCCCTGTAAATTGATCCTGAAGGAACATGAAGTACTTCGATAGTTGCACCAGGTAAATCATTGCCCTGATTATCCTTTATAGATCCTTTGATACTTCCAGTTGTAACCTGCGCATTCATTAATGCAGGAATTGCTAATAAAGCAATAATAAAAGGTAAAATTCTTTTGTATAACATAATTGTTAGTTTTTAAAGTGGCAAAGAAAAGAAATTATATTGTAATATCAATTAACATTTGTTAACAAACTTATAGGCAATTTAATAATTGATTTTGCTGCTTTTAAAATGTAAACTTTTGTTCATAATTTAGTAACGATTTGATAATATTTAGACGCAGAAAATTTATTACGGTTGAGCAATAGCAATTAGTTAATATTGTAATCATTGCCAAGTATCTTTGCATATAAAAACAGTACAGATTATGTTAGATACCATTGAAAGTGCTATTGATGATATTAAGAGTGGCAAACTGGTAATTGTTGTTGATGATGAGAGCAGGGAGAACGAAGGTGATTTTATTACTTCTGCAAAAAATGTTACTCCAGAGATAATAAATTTTATGAGCAAGATCGGAAGAGGGTTGATATGCGTACCACTTTCCGAAGAAAGATGTGATGAATTGGGATTAGAATTAATGGTAAACCGAAATACAGCATTGCATGCCACTCCATTCACTGTAAGTGTTGACCTGTTAGGACATGGGTGTACTACCGGCATTTCAACACATGACCGTGCAAAAACAGTTCAGGCATTAATAAATCATGAAACAACTCCCCGCGATCTTGCCAGACCCGGACATATTTTTCCATTGCGGGCAAAATCAGGTGGAGTGTTACGGAGATCAGGCCATACGGAAGCAACGATAGACCTGGCAAGGCTTGCAGGTCATGGTGAAGCAGGAGTATTGGTTGAGATAATGAATGAAGATGGAACCATGGCTAGACTGCCGGAGTTAATTAAGATCGCAAAAAAACATGATCTTAAAGTTGTTTCAATAAAAGACCTGATCGCTTACCGGTTAAAAAAGGAATCATTGGTACATGAAGATGTAAGAGTACAAATGCCTACCAAATATGGAACTTTTGAATTGATAGCTTTTAAACAGGTAAACACAGGTGAGGAGCATATGGCATTAAAAAAAGGAACATGGCAAAAAGATGAGCCGGTGTTGGTAAGAGTACATTCAAGCTGTATGACGGGTGATATTTTAGGTTCGCTTCGTTGTGATTGCGGTGATCAATTACATGCTGCGATGAAAATGGTAGAGGCAGAAGGTAAAGGTGTTGTGTTATACATGAACCAGGAGGGCAGGGGCATCGGATTGCTAAATAAATTAAAAGCTTACAAATTACAGGAAGAAGGAAGAGATACTGTTGAAGCCAACCTGGACCTTGGTTTCGGACAGGATGAAAGAGATTACGGTGTTGGTGCACAAATACTGCGTCAGATGGGAATTACTAAAATAAAACTTATCAGCAACAATCCCCGTAAGCGTGCCGGAATAAATGGATATGGTTTGGAAATTGTTGAAACAGTGGCAATAGAGATTCCTTATAACAAGCACAATAAAAAATATTTGGAAACCAAGAGAGATAAATTAGGGCATAAGATCTTAGCGAAGGGTTAGTTGTAGTTACTTTGTTTTTCCACCTCCAAGCAATTCATAAAAACTGTTAAAATCTTTCCGGTACGAAAGTAAAATCCCCGTGCGGTTACGGCGTGTTACGCCTGCAATATCGCCGAGGTCTGCGTCGCTCCGGTTAAAGCCTACCACACGTAAGCTCCCTGCAGGCGTAATTAAATATTCAAATGAAACATCAGGCGTAAACAAAAAATTTGTGTTTGAATTGCTGGATGCCTGCACCAATTTATAATCTACATTACCACCAAAATTTATCAGCAACCTATTATTTAGGAATGCGGTTTTAAAACCAAAATTTCC
The DNA here is from genome assembly GCA_046594375.1 of Chitinophagaceae bacterium. Classification (GTDB taxonomy): domain Bacteria; phylum Bacteroidota; class Bacteroidia; order Chitinophagales; family Chitinophagaceae; genus Ginsengibacter. The sequence goes on along the minus strand of JBKJSX010000122.1, from coordinate 629 downwards.
AAGATTTTGTATTTGATTTTGAGTTGCACCCTTTTGAAAATTAAAATCAGGTGTTTTAAAATTTGTATACAGATTTACCTGGTTTGTCTTCAATAATTTTTGGAACCAGTTATTCAATGAAGAAGAAAGTGTATTGGATAATACCTGACCAACGGTTCTAAAAACAAAGTTGCTAACATTATTTGTAGTTATAAGCCCTCCCTGGCTTGATGATGAACCTGAACTACTTTGCAGATCCGGCACGAAAGAATTAAATAGCAAAAGCGATGTTACCTGTTTATTTAATTCATTTTTATCGGCCTGGTATTTTGTTTTTAAATATTGATTGGCAATAGGGTCAGTCCTAAGTGGATTATCAAAAGGAAAAACAAATTCAAAATCAGGGCGGGGATCTTTTAATGTTCCTCTTAATTTAAAGATAACATCCACATCCCCCTTCGAATTACTAAATCCTGATGTGGTAAGAATGTTGCTAAGGTCAATTTGCCTTGCCCTGTAAACCGCGTCAATATTTAGGTTGGCAAGATAAGGGTCGCCCTGCCACTCAATAAAGCCGGATTGCAAAGTGAATGGTGTTTTTAAAAATGTTTGAAAATTAAATGTGTATTGCCCTTCCTCAACATCATACC
>JBKJSX010000237.1:0-4441 GCA_046594375.1 Chitinophagaceae bacterium | reverse complement strand
ACTGGTTGACATTCTGTAGGTGTGATCAATTGTTGATCTTTACAATCAGGAACGCCATCACCATCTGTATCTTTAGTTACACCATGTGTGTCCACAGGGCAACCTGCAGGAGTATTAGGTTCTTTATCAAACTGATCCATAACACCATCCCCATCAGTATCTTTAAAATTATCAATCATCGCTCTTAACACATCTATCTGATTTTGAAGATTACTGTTCAAGCGTCCAGCAGGATTATCAAACATTAGTTGTGGCTTTGATTTATTACCCAAAGCAAATTCTAACCCAACGTGGGCATATCCAAATTTATCTTTATGAAGTGTAAGACCAGGATTAGTAGTACCGTTCCTTTGATCCGCATAATGATATCCGTCAAGATCATCTGCATCTACAAATTGCATACGATATCCCAGATCAAAATTAACTGATCTTGTTAAACCAAATCTTAAACCCAGATCAACTGGTATAAATAAATGATTAAATGATTCTCCCTTACCGGTGCCTTTATATGGATGTGGAGCAGAATTTGTAAATGCACCACTTGTAGAAGGAACTCTTGTAACAATCTCTTCAGGGTTATAATTAATTAAACCAGCACCTAAAGATATATAAGGTATAACTTTGTTTTTTACACTTAGCCAGTTAACATTACCCAAAGTAAAAACCCCACTTAAACTTGCAGCATAATGAATTTGCGTTTTAAATGATTTTACATTCCTAAAATTAGGATAGGGAGCTGTACCGGGAAGACCTGGAAGATCATCCAAAAGATTATCCTGATTTCCTTTTAATTTTCCTCTGATAGCATCCAGTTGAAATGCAAACCAATGTGCTACCTGGTATTTGATATTTATTCCATACCCAAGGGTTATCAAATTCTTTGAAAAGTTGTTAGTGCCCCCAATAATAAGAGAGGGACGTAATATGCCTGCATTTATTCCTATAGACCATTGTCTAAATCCTTTTGTACCTGAAAATGGTTTGATAGTGTCGGTAGTTTGGGCGAAGACCGAAATTGTAATGGCCATAAAAATGGCTAATAAAGCTGCATGCTTTTTAAAAATGTTACACATAAAAGATGATTTTGATTAACAATTGATTAGTAAATATATAAAAAAAACAATTTAGTAAAAGTATGTTGTTTTCTCATAAAACATGAGATTATGAAGTCTTAGATTCTTTTTTTGGAAAAAAATATTTTCTATCTCAAAGAATATAAGCAACTTTCTTACCAAAAAAATAAATTTTAAAAAGTATTTTAATTTTTTCCGTTGCAAAGATAGCTTTTATTCCGTCAAAGTATCTAATAATCAGTTCTAAACTAAAACTTACTCAAAAATAATTTGGAATACGTGATAAATTAAAAAATTTATGGCAAACAAGAAAGCCCAATAAAAATATCGGGCTTTCTTGTATAAATTTCTAAATTTTAGTTATTCGCGGGTTTATGAGCATCTCTGTATTTCTTAATGATGTCATGCGAATTTTTTAAAGATGCCTGTTGATCTGTAATTAACTGGCGGGTATCTGCTGGTATTTCTGCATCAGATGCAAGTGCAAGTTTGTAAGCCTTCTGTGCTGCATCCTCACCAAATTCACAATTTTCTAAGATTGCCTGTCTGTCTTTGCCGGTGAAAATTGCTTTGGCATCCATCCACACCCTGTAAAGTTTGCCGCTGTTAGTTGTACCTGTAGAAGGTTCGCCACCTAGCCTGGTAACTTCTTCAACAAGTTCTGATTTGTACTTACGGCTTTCATCAGCCATTTTATGAAATATTGCCTGCAGATCTACATCTACCGATTTAGTTTCATCCGCTGCCTTTTCATAACCGGCAACTCTATCATTGTTGATTTCTACAAGATCATTTAAAACCTCTACGAGTTTATCATTTGTTGTTGTCATAATAATTTTGTTTTAGAAAAGTAAAACTAAAAACTATGCCAGTGTTTTTACCATAAAAAAAATACCCGCCTAATATAATTGGCGGGCAAAACGGGGAATATGGGGAAAAGTTCTACTCGGTTAATTCAACAATTTATTTTGTTTTATCTTTTACTTCTCCCTCTTTAAAATCAACCTTATGCTTTTTTGTAACACCATTATGTTTGTGTTTTACTTTATAGCCTTTATATTTTTTGTTTTTGCTAAAAGTATTATGAACTTTTTGCATTGGCGTAGAAGTTTTTTTAACCTTCTCCTTCTCCTGGGCAATTGCCAAAAAGCCTAAAGACATTACCAAAAAGGATAATAATATTTTTTTCATTTTTAATGTTTTTAAATTTATTAAATATACACTGTTCCAAATTACTTATTGCAATTAATCAATTACTTTCCTGGATACTATTCCACAACGATGGTGGATATACTTCTGTTACAACCAGTTTAGTAATATCTTCTTTAACTGTTGGGGCATCTTCTTTATAGGTTACTCCAAACCATTGAGCGTGGGTTGGAATTACTTTTATCGTTCCTCCGGTTTTTATAAAAGAATCTCCAATGATCGGAATAAAAAATTCAGATTTGGATTCATTACCGTTCTCTTTTAAAAATTTATGAAATAATTTTTCTATAAAAGAAAAAACAGAAGGATCAAATCCCCAGAAATTCATGCTCACTTTTGAATCTTCGGGTACTTCATGTTTTGCATCGTTTTCTTCATAAACTATTTTTTCATTTTCCCTGTAAATTTTTGTTCTCTCTTTAATGCTCACCAAATCATTATTTGTATTTACATCACAAACACCACGGCTTACCGTACCATTTTGAGAAAGCGTTTTAGCCAACTCATAACCAATAATGCAATATTTATTTGGCGCTGCTTGGGTAATTAAAAATGCAACCGCCTTTTCAAAAGCGTCTCTGCCATAAAAATCATCTGCATTGATAACAGCAAATGGTTCATTAATTACATCTTTTGCACACAACACGGCATGTGCAGTTCCCCAGGGTTTTGTTCTTTCTTGTGGCATTTCAAATCCATCTGTAAAATGCACGAGGCTCTGGTCTACATATTCGGTTTTAATTTTACCATTTAGTTTCGGTTCGAATATAGATTTAAAATTTTCTTCAAACTCCTTTCTAATTACAAAAACCACTTTACCAAATCCTGCACGCATTGCATCATAAATAGAATAATCCATTATAGTTTCACCATCAGGACCAAATGATTGAATTTGTTTCATACTTCCATAACGGCTTGCCATTCCGGCGGCTAATATTAAAAGTGTTGGTTTCATCTTTGTTATTTTAAAATGTAAACCTTATACATTTACTGCGAAAATAAACAAGAATATTTTACGCAATAATATTTAAATGATAGAACTGCCCGATGCAAAAGAATTTCATGTTGAGATAAATAAAATTGATAATGAACGTACACTTAAAAAAAATATTTCTCTATCAATTTTAAGACTGGATAAAATTCACCCGGAAATACAGGGAAATAAATTTTTTAAGCTCTACTATTTTTTAGAAAATGCGATTACTGCACAAAAAAATATTATCACTTTCGGCGGTGCCTATTCCAATCATTTAGCGGCTACAGCCAGGGCCTGTAAAATATTTGGAATAAAATGTATTGGCATAGTTCGTGGTGAAGCAGCAAAAGCTCTTTCACATACATTAGAGTTTTGCAAAGAGCAAGGAATGCAGTTGGAATTTATCAGCAGGGAAGATTATAATAGAAAAGATGATGATGATTTTCAGAAAGAACTCATATACAAATTGGGAGATCATATCTTAATTCCTGAAGGTGGATTTAGTAAAGAAGGAACCGATGGTGCCGCATTAATATCCAATTTTTATTCTAGCGGTGGCTTTACGCATATATGTTGTGCTGTAGGCACAGCAACAACCTTAGCGGGATTGATAAGTTCATCATTACCTTCTCAACAATTAATTGGTTTTAGCGCTATAAAAAACCTTGATGATTTTGAGAAGAGAATTCAATTACTACTTGGCACACTACCAAATAAAAATTATTCCTTAAACAATGATTACCACTTTGGCGGTTATGCAAAAAAAACTGAAGAACTTATAACGTTTATGAATGCGTTTTATGATGCGTATCAAATTCCTACCGATTTTGTTTACACAGCCAAAATGCTGTTTGGGACGATTGATCTAATCAAAAAAAATCATTTTGCTACAGGAAGTAAAATTCTTTGTATACACACAGGAGGACTGCAGGGAAATATTTCATTGACAAGAGCAGTATTGAATTTTTGATTTCCCTTAACAGTCAATTATCTTTACTTTGTAATATTTGAAGCCCTGTAACGTTTTTTCCAATATCATGCAGAAAATTCTTCTCCTTTTTCTTATTATTTTCTTCTCACAAAAATTATTAGCACAGGATACTTTACCGAGAATTTCAGTAACCAATATCGGCCAACATATTCTCGTTTCCTGGACAAATCCTTTTGTTTCTCTCACCACAAT
>JBKJSX010000099.1:0-13704 GCA_046594375.1 Chitinophagaceae bacterium | reverse complement strand
GGAAACAATGATATCAGCCCTGCCAATGCGTATATTATCAAAAGCTTCAATGATAGCATTGGTGCTGGAGGCACATGCGCTAACAACAGCAAAGTTTGGACCCCTGAAGCCATGCCGCATGGATATTTGCCCTGCTGCAATATCCAGTATCATTTTTGGAATAAAGAAAGGATTAAAGCGGGGCGTTCCATCACCCCGTGCAAATTCCATTACATCATCCTGGAAAGTTGCAATGCCACCGATTCCGCTGGCAAATATTACACCCACCCTGTCTACATCAACATTCTCTTTGCTAATCCCGGCATCTTTAACTGCCTGGTCACTTGCAATCAATGCAAACTGAGTAAAGCGGTCTATCTTCCTGGCTTCTTTCCGGTCTAAATAATTGGTGGGTACAAAGTCTTTTACTTCGCAGGCGAATTTGGTCTTGAATTTAGAAGTGTCGAATTGGGTGATGTTATCTGCACCTGACACGCCATTTATCAATCCATCCCAATATTCTGGTACAGATTTGCCCAATGGCGTTATAGCACCCATTCCGGTTACAACAACTCTTTTTAATTCCATAAAAGCTTACCTGCAATAATTATAATAGATAATTACTTAGCATGTTCTTCTAAGTAGGTAACAGCCTGACCCACAGTAGTAATGGTTTCAGCCTGCTCATCTGGAATGGAAATATTGAACTCTTTTTCAAATTCCATAATTAATTCTACGGTGTCCAAACTATCGGCACCTAAATCGTTAGTGAAAGAAGCTTCCGGTGTTACCTCTGCTTCGTCAACACCTAATTTGTCAACAATAATTTTTTTAACTCTTGACGCTATGTCTGACATGATGGTAAAGTTTAGTTTAAACGGCTACAAAAATATACTTTTTGTGATAAATAAAAATAATTAGTAAGAACTTGAATTTTGCCCAAAAATAAAAATCATTTAGCACCTTTGTTGACAAAAAAAATACATGGCAAAATTTACCAACAAACTTGCTGATGAATCGAGTCCTTACTTATTACAACATGCACACAATCCTGTAAACTGGTATCCGTGGGGAGATGAGGCATTGCAGAAAGCAAAAGAAGAAGATAAACCTATCCTTGTAAGCATTGGTTATTCAGCCTGCCATTGGTGCCATGTAATGGAGCATGAAAGTTTTGAAGATGAAGAAACGGCAGAGTTGATGAATGAAAGCTTCATCAATATAAAAGTTGACAGAGAAGAGCGACCCGATCTTGATCATATTTATATGGATGCCGTTCAGGCTATTGCCGGAAATGGTGGCTGGCCATTAAATGTTTTTCTAACTCCCGGCAAAAAACCTTTTTATGGAGGTACATATTTTCCTCCACAAAGAGCTTACAACAGGGCTTCCTGGAAGGAAGTGCTTACCAATGTAAATAATTTATTTACAGTAAAAAGACAGGAAGTAGAAGCGCAGGCAGAAGAACTTACACAATACATCGGTCGCTCTAACGTAACGCCAACAATAAAAAATTTTGATTTAGGTATACCAGAAGAACTTTTTACAACATCGTTGTGCGATGAAATTTTTGAAAACATAATTAAGCAGGCTGATAAAAAACGAGGAGGCTTTGGAAATGCCCCAAAGTTTCCGCAAACTTTTACCATTAATTACCTGTTGCGATATTATTATTATACAAACAATGAGGAAGCATTAAAACAAGCCTGCCTTAGCATTGATAAAATGATACAGGGAGGTATTTACGACCAAATAGGAGGAGGGTTTGCCCGGTATTCCACAGATGCAGAATGGCTGGCACCTCACTTTGAAAAAATGTTGTATGATAATGCACTACTGATTCGCACATTATGCGATGCTTATCAAATAACAAAAAATACATCTTATAAAAAAACGATAGAACAAACAATTGATTTTATTGAAAGAGAATTGATGGAAAGAGACGGGGGTTTTTATTCAGCGCTTGATGCAGATAGTGAAGGCGAGGAAGGGAAGTTTTATGTATGGAGTTTTGATGAGGTGAATGAAATACTTGTTGATGATTCAAAACTATTTTGTGAATACTTTGATGTTACACCACATGGCAATTGGGAGCATACAAACATTTTGCGGGTTCTTACACCTTTGCATGATTTCGCCAAACAGAAAAAATTAAGTGCTGATGAACTCGAAATTAAATTAAGATCCTGTTCTGAAAAACTTTTAAAAGAAAGAGGTAAAAGAATTCGTCCCGGCACTGATGATAAAATATTACTTGGATGGAATGCTTTAATGATAACGGCTTTGTGTAAAGCCTCTGCAGCATTGGGTATAAACCGTTATAAAGAAATGGCTATCGAAAATTTTAATTTTTTATTCTCCAATTTTAAAGTGAATGAAAATAATTTTGAATTGTATCATACCTGTAAACAAGGGAAAGCAAAATATCCGGCATTTCTGGATGATTATGCATACTTAATCGAAGCCTGCATTTCTCTGCAGGAAGTTACATCTGATAATAAATATTTAGAGTATGCAAATTCGTTAACCCTGTATGTGATTGAAAATTTTTCTTCATCTGAAGGAGATATTTTTTATTATTCAGGTAAAAAACAAGATGATGTTATTGTGAGAAAGAAAGAAATTTACGACGGTGCAGTTCCTTCAGGAAATTCGGTTATGACAGGAAATATTTTTTATCTCTCTGTAATTTTTGATAATAAAGAATGGAAAGAGAAAAGTGTAAAAGCTTTACAAAACTTAGCAGCGTTATTTACTAAACACCCAACTTCTTTTGGTAATTGGGCATCGTTGTTTATAGATATTGTGGCAGAGATAAATGAAATAGCAATTTGCGGATCAGGTTATGAAATATTAAGAGATGAATTAAATGCGTGGTTTATTCCCAACAAAGTGATTCAATGTACTGACAGATTTGTTGAAAATAAATATCCTTTATTAGCACAAAAAAATATTTCAGGTCAACCATTACTTTATTTATGCCGTAACTATACATGTAAGATTCCAGTAAATAATGTTAGCTCAATAATTAATGAAATTGTTAACAATTCAAAAATTAATTAATCAATTACAATATTTAACTTGTTCTTCCGTTTGTAAAATCATGCGTAATTGTTTACAAAACTTTATGAAATCAAAAAACTCATGATGATTCGTTTAATAAAAAATAATTATACATTTGTCGCATACCCTCAAAGTTAAACTCATGAAGAATCACTTGTTAAGTGTACTAGGTATCGCAGCCATCGCTCTTTTATCAAGTTGTGGTAAAATAGGTAAATCCAAATCTAAAGGGTTACCTAATGATGGTCAGTTGCATGGTGTAGCACCCTCTACCCGATATACTCCTCCTAAACCACCCGGCATGGTATATGTTCCACCTGGCACCTTTCACATGGGCCCAAGTGATGAGGATGTTAATTATGCTTTTACTGCCCGTAACAAAGCTGTTTCAATTAGTGGCTTTTGGATGGACGCCACTGAAATTACCAACAACGAATATCGCCAGTTTACCAAATGGGTAACTGATTCAATTGCCGCTAAACTTTTAGGTTCTCCTTATGTAAAACAGGACCCAAATGGGGTAGAAGCTATTGATTGGAAAAAAGCAGAAACTATTAAATATAATGACAGAACTGTCATCGAAAAAATTGATGCCATGATCCTTACTCCTGATAACAGGTTGTATGGTGTAAAGGGAATTGATCCCAATAAAGTAATTTACCATTCTGAAGTAGTAGATTTTAAAGAGGCTGCAAGAAGAGAGAATGCACGTAAGCCAATTTCTCAATTCATTGTAAAAACAGATGTTCCTGTTTATCCTGATACATTAGTATGGATGAGAGACTTTTCTTATTCATATAATGAGCCAATGGCAAAACAGTATAATAGTCATCCCGCTTTTGGAAATTATCCAACTGTTGGTATCACATGGAAACAGGCAACTACTTTCTGCGAATGGAGAACTCATTATTTAAATGCTTTTTTAGTTTCCAAAAAGAGGACTACAGAATCACCTTTCCGTTTACCTACAGAGGCTGAGTGGGAATATGCTGCAAGAGGAGGACGTTCACAATCGCCGTATCCATGGGGTGGTCCTTATTTAAGAAATAAGAAAGGATGTTTACTTGCCAACTTTAAACCAGGCCGTGGTAACTATCCTGAAGATGGAGGTTTTTATACAGTAAGAGCAGATGCTTATTGGCCAAATGATTTTGGGTTATACAATATGGCTGGTAATGTATCAGAATGGACTTCTTCTCTTTACTATGAAGGGGGTTACAACTTTCAACATGATATGAACCCTGATATCCGCTACAGTGCGAAAGATCAGGATCCTCCACGCATGAAACGTAAAGTTATCCGCGGTGGAAGTTGGAAAGATGTAGCTTACTTTTTACAAACAAGCACCAGAAATTACGAATACCAGGATACAGCCAAATCTTATATTGGCTTTAGAACAGTGATTGATTTACCACCAACAATGGGTAAAAAAGGAAGGAAGTAATACTTAATCTCAACACTACTTATTCGAAAGAATTTTTTAATCAACATTTACTGCTTTTAAACTTAAAGGATTATGGCATTGCCATTTCTTTACCCCAAACAATAAACAAAAACAAAAAAATCTAACATTAAAAACTATTATCATGGCTCACAGAAAAAGAACCTTCTTAACCCTCATCGATGTACTGGTAAGCGCAGGCGCTGCAGTAATTATATTTGCCGCATGGGCTAAATTAACGCATAAATCTTATGCTGACGTAATGCTCACAGTTGGTATGTGGACGGAAACCGCAATCTTTTTAGTATATGCAATTATTGAATGGGTTAAACCTAAAAAACATGAAGAAGATATACAACCCGGCGACGTAGAAGAAGTTGCAGTTGTAGGTAACCCTGCATTACAATCAATGGATAAAATGCTAATGGAAGCTGATATTACTCCTGCTAATTTAAAAAGACTGGGAGACAATTTTCAAAAGTTGGGAACTACCGTTTCAAATATTGGTGAAGTAGGAGATGTTGTAAAATCTACAAGTGATTTTTCTGCTAAGACAAAAGAAGCAACTTCTGCAATGAGCAGTTTAAGAGATGCTTATACTACATCAGCAAATACTATGAGCAACTTTAATGATGCAGCAGATAGTGCTAAAGGATTTCATAGCCAGGTCCAGGTTCTTACAAAAAATTTAGGTTCATTAAATACTATTTATGAGCTTGAATTAAATGAAAGCAACAATCATTTAAAAACGCTTAACAGCTTCTACGGTAAAATGGCTGAAGCCAGCCAGGTAATGGTAGATACTGTAGATGATGCGGCAAGAGCCAAAGAGCAGATAGGTACGTTGGCAAACAACCTTGGCAAATTAAACCAGGTTTATGGCAACATGCTAAGTGCAATGCAAGGAAGACAATAATTGATATCCAAACAAAAATCTAAACAATCGTAAATTAAAATATTATGGCTTTACCCAGAGAGCCCCGGCAGAAGATGATAAATATTATGTATTTAGTGCTAACAGCAATATTAGCACTGAACGTATCTGCCGAGGTTATTAACGCTTTTAGAACAGTGAATACAAGCCTGGAAAATTCTAACGGTAATATTAGTTCATCAAACAATACTTTGTATAAATCGCTTGTAGATAAATTAAACGATCCTAAACAAAACCAGGACAAAGTTAAAAAGTGGAATGATAATGCCACAACTGCTAAAACTCTTTCAACAGACCTTGATAATTATATTAATGATCTGAAAAAGCAACTTAAAGATGAAGCAGAACTTAAAATAGTTGACGGGCAGGAATCATTTAGAGAAGACAACCTGGATGCATCTACAAGATTATTCGAAAATAAAAAGAAAGGAGATGAATTAGAGAATAAATTGAAGCAATACAAGGCAGCGATGTTGAACATTGATCCTGCTATAAAAGCAGCTTTTGCAAACACATTGCCAATTGATGTTACGCCTCCAAAATCAATAGATGGATTAAACAGGGATTTTACCCAAACATATTTTCATATGACGCCTACCATTGCAGCACTAACTATGCTCAGCAAATTTCAGAATAATGTAAAGAATGCTGAAAGCCAGGTTGTAACTTATTGTCACAATCAAATAGGTACCGTTGAAGTTCACATGGATAAGGCTAATATTTTGGTTGGTCAAAATTCAAATTACTTAATGCCCGGTCAGGAATTGGTGGTAACAGCTGGTGTTGGTGCTTACAGTTCCAGTGTTAAAAGTTCAATTACCGTTAATGGCAGCCCAATAAATATGGTTGCCGGCCAGGGTGAATATAAAACTACTGCAAGTGGTGCAGGCGATCATACCATGGAAGTTAACGGAAGTTTTATCGGTGAAGATGGAAAGGCAGTGCCTGTTCATCAAACTATAAAGTATACAGTTGGCACACCAGGTGGTGCAGCAGTAATGCTTGATAAAATGAATGTATTTTATATTGGTGTTCCTAATCCTATATCAATATCTTCAGGTACCGGATGGGATAAAACAAAAGTTTCTATGAGTGGCGGTACTTTATCTCCTTCCGGTGGTCCTGGTAAATACATTGTGAAAGTAAGTGCGGTAGGTAAATCATCTATAACAGTAAATGCAGATGGTAAAGCAAGTACCTACGAGTTCAGGGTTAAAAGAATTCCTGATCCGATATTTATGGTTGGACCGAGTAAAGGTGGACGCATACAATCTGTTGTATTTAAAAATCAGCAATTTGCGAGAGCTGATTTAGAGAATTTTGATTTTGATGCAAGGTTTAGCGTGATAAGTGCAACTGTTTATTTTGCAGGGGCTAATTTCTCTAATGTTCAAACAGCAACTATCAACGGTGGAAGTTTAGCAGCATTAAACGCACAATTAACTAAATGTATTCCGGGTACATCGGTAACATTTGATAATGTAAAAGTTCAGGGACCTGATGGAACAGTAAGGGTTATTCAAGGTCCAGGATTCATACTCTATTAATATTAAACACATGAATGCGATGAAAAAGTTTTTTTTATATTTTTTATTGGCTGGTTGCTTTGCAATTGCCGCAAATACGAGTTATGCGCAGGCTAAAAAGCGTACAGTGCAAAAGCGTACTACAGCAAAAAAAACCACTAACAGTAAAACAAAAGTAAGTATCAAACCTACTGCCAAGGATACTGTTGCAATAGCTCCTCCTAAGATAGATAGCTTGCCAATGGCAGTAGTAAAAAAATCATTGCGTTCCAACGATGCTATTGAGAGAAATCTTGTGAAAGATGAAATTCCTTTGCCTTATGAGCATTTACGTGAGGACGATGCTGTTTACCGCGAAAAAATTTGGAGAGAAATAGACATAAGAGAAAAGATGAACCTTCCTTTCCGTTATTCAGCTAATGAAGACAATGGAAACCAACGGTTCATTTCAATATTATTTAAAGCAATACAGGACGGGCAGGATAACGGAGGTGTAACTGTATTTGATGCTGTAGATGACAGGTTCACTACTCCTTTAACCGTATCACAGGTTGGAGAAAAAATTTCAGGAGGTACAGTTGATGTTCCTATCTATGATTCATTAGGTAATGTAACAGGCACAAAACATGTAACTGCAGAAGTTAACCTTGATTCATTTTATAAATTCAGAATTAAAGAGGAAGTAATTTTTGATAAAGAAAGCTCGCGTTTATTCTGGAGAATATTAGGTATTGCACCTGTAAAAAATGTTATCACATCACAAGGCGTTAACCTCGGTGAAACAGAACTTTTCTGGGTGTATTACCCTGATATGAGACCCATCTTTGCTAAGTATGAAGTATATAACCCCAAGAACTTTGGAGCAAGAATGAGTTGGGAACAATTATTTGAAAGCAGGATGTTTTATGGACGGATAATTAAGAGCACTTTAGATAATCCTTACGACAGGTTCTTATCAGAGTATGGCGGGTTAAAAGATAATAAAATATTACAACTGCTAGAAGGTGAAACTATCAAAGACAAGATATTTAATTACGAGCAAAATTTATGGAGTTACTAATTCATAAATATATAATTGTAAAGGGAAGCACTGCTTCCCTTTTTTATTTTGTCTGAATCATGACCTGCCTGGAGGCAGGCGGGTTTATAAGATTACAGGATTAGCAGGATTAGTGGTGGAGAAATAATTTAAAATAATTTTTGTTTTTGAAGTGCCAACGGCTTTTATCAATTCTTCTTCTGACAGTTCTTTAATTTTTTTTACTGACTTAAACTGCTTCAATAAAATATCTGCTGTGGCTTTGCCAATTCCTTTTATTTGTTCAAGTTCATTTATAAAAGTTCCGCGGCTACGCTGGTTGCGGTGAAAATTTATTCCAAAACGATGCACCTCATCTCTTATCCGGCGTATCAGTTTCAGGCTTTCGCTGTTCCATGGTAATTTAATTGACTGTTGGTCGCCGGGAAAAAATATCTCTTCTTCATTTTTTGCTAACCCAATAATTGATAGTTTGCCCTGAAGCCCTAATTCATTTATGCCTTCAACGGCGGCATTTAATTGTCCTTTGCCCCCATCAATTATTACCAATTGTGGCAATGGCTCATTTTCCAAAACAAGTCTTTTATATCTTCTTGCAACAACTTCTTTCATTGTGGCAAAATCATTAATGCCCTGCACGGTTTTTACATTAAATCTTCGATAGTTATTTTTATCAGGCATGCCATTTTTAAAACATACCATTGCTGATACCGGATAACTTCCCTGAAAGTTCGAATTATCAAAGCATTCAATGTGCAAAGGGGTTGCAGGTAAATGCAGATCTTTTTTTAACTGTTCAAGCGCTTTCTTTTTTTCGCTATCACTTTTGCCTTCTAACTGCAACATTTTTTTCCTGCTCAGTTCTTCTTTAAAATAGTTTACATTTTTTTCAGAGAGCTCTAATAATTTTTTCTTATCACCTGCTTTGGGAACAGTTATAGTTATTTCCTGCCCGGGATAGATAATTTCAAATGGAACAATTATTTCTTTTGACTCGCTGATAAATGTGCTTCTTAATTGTGCAATAGAAAACAACAAAACTTCTTCAGGTGTTTCATCAAGCTTTTGCTCAAGCGTTATGGTTTTAGTAAGAACAATTGTTCCGTTGCTTACCTGCAGGTAGTTTACATAAGCATTGTCTCCCTCTTTTAAAATAGAAAAAACATCAAGATTGCCAACATGCTCATTCACCACTTTTGATCTTGCCTGGTAGTTTTGAAGGTGCTCAATTTTTTTACGAATGAATTCTGCTTTCTCAAATTCCATTCTTTCAACCTTTTGTTGCATCTCCTGTTTAAAATGCTGAATCACGGGATAAAGATTTCCTTTCATCAAATTTTTTAATTGAGATAGTCCCAGGTTATAATCTTCTGCTGACTGAAATCCTTCACATGGTCCTTTGCAATTGCCCAGGTGATACTCAAGACAAACTTTAAATTTCTCTTTATTAATATTAGCTTCTGTAAGATTGAGTTTGCAGGTGCGTAACTGTATATTTTGTTTAATAAAATCCAACAGTTCCCGCACTCTTGCTACCGAGGTAAATGGACCCAAATATTGTGAACCATCATTAATTTTTGTACGGGTTAAAAATACACGGGGGAAAGGCTCATTCTTAATAACTATATATGGGTAAGATTTATCATCCTTAAGATTGATGTTAAATTTTGGTTGAAATTGTTTTATCAAAGCATTCTCTAACAAAAAAGCATCCTGCTCTGAATCAACAATGGTAAATTCAATGCGATGTATACGGCGCACTAACTCATGCGTTTTATATCCGGTAAAAGTTTTTGTAAAATAGGAGCTGATCCTTTTGCGCAGGTGTTTTGCTTTTCCTATATAAAGTATCTCACTTTTTTCATCGAAATATTTATAAATACCTGGCTGTACCGGAAGTGTTTTTATTATGGTTTGAAAAGTTTCAGCCGTCATACAAATGCAAATTTACGGCTTTAAAAAAACGAAGCGATTAGGGTTGGTTAAAATTCCATATCATTTTTTCTTCTTTTATTTTAGGTTGATTGTTTTGGTCAGTTATGGTAGTTATTTTACACCAATGGCCTGCCATCCATGTTAGTTGTAACGTTTGCTTTGTAGCAGTGTTTTTTTCGATAATTTCTTTTACCAGGTAAATTCTTTTTACTTTGCTTTTTTGAGGATCAATATACACATCCCACCTTTTTAGTTGCATGGTATCAGGCAATGTTGAAACAGGATCATAAGAAAAAGTAAAAGCATTGATAGTTTGATCTAAGAAAGATCTTTGTGCAAAGAGTTTTTTAAAGTTTGATGTATCAATTTTTGGGTGAAGAAATGGTTGTGCAAAGCTTCTTACATCTTTATTTTTCATCCATACTGAATCTTGTTTTCCATCAACAGTTGTTATTTTTAAAGGAGTTACAGGCAAGCTATCTATCTGGGACAATTCTCCCAGGATAAATTGTGTTACCGGAAAAAAAGTATTGTCTTCGGTGGAATCTTTTGCTGGCTGCTGCTGCGTTTGTGATTGTTGTTGTATGCAACCAACAAACAAAAGGGGTATAAAAATCAGGGCAGATAAAAACCGTTTAAGCATCATCAAAAATACTTCAAAAAAAATTTCTTTATTGGATGCTAACATAAAAAGCCGCTGCAGGGTACGAAGCAACGACTTAATTACAGAAAGTTATAGTGGTTATATAACGATTTGAACCAACCTTTAGTATAAATTATTTTGTGGATTTGCTTATACCTATGCGGAAACCATAGTTAAGTAGATGTTCATTATTCTGGTAACGGTTTGCATAGGTAGATAAAAGCTGATAACGAACCTGTGGCCCTATCTGCCAGTTAAATGAGTTTGATGAAAATGTAATAAAGGTTGAAAAACCGGTGTTCATATTCCAGTTACGTCGTAGCTGCGGAGCTAATAAATAATTTTTTTTATCGCTTGAAAGCAGGTAGGCACGGTCTGCAATAATCATTGTAGGCTGAAACGTTGCCGCTGCAGTGATTTTAAAATTCTCATTCTCTGCAATTAAATATTGCAACCCCAAAGGCACAGAGGCTTGTAAGCTATAATTTTTTAATCTTGAAAATTCCTGTGCTCTTGTATTACTATAATGAGATTCTGCAGAGTAAACACTGTATTGCCCGGGAGTTTGCGCATTTAACGTTAAGGTAGTCATAGTAGGGTGAGCACTGTTGGCCCTGATGTTATATCCTGAAAAATTTAGCTGTAATCCGGAGGTAAATTTTAATCTTTTAAATATTTTGAAACTCATTTCAGTTCCCGCTTCATATCCTATTCTAGGTTTGTGAATTACAAAATTATTTACATCATCAGAGATATACCTGTAACTCAAAGAAGGAGAAAGGTAATAGGTCCATACGACATTACTGTTTCTTCTTGGTTTACGAATGTTAGTTGAATTGGCTTCAGGTTCTGTTTTTTTAGTAACTTCTTTAATTGAGGAAGTTTCAGAACCTTGCTTAATTTTCACATCAATTAAATCGCGTGATAATTTTGTGTCGCTATTATTTATTATAGAAGATTTTGTTATGTTATTTTCAATTAAAGCCGGAAGGATCTCAGACTTATTTTCCAAAACAGTCATATTATTTTTCTCATTATTATCGGAAGGATTAGCTGTTATATTTGAATTGAGAGAGTTAGCCGGTGGGGTAAGTGTTGTATTTAAAGTAGTTTGAGCACTTGTGATTGACGTTATTGCGGATGATGTATCTAAAAAATCAGGATCTTTTCCTGTAATGAGTGCTGTGTTGTCAACATTTATTAACCTCTTTATAAAAGATTGTTTTGTTGATCTTTTTACTTTGATTACCTGGTTGGAAGAATGAAGAGAATTTATTTCATGCAGCGCAATCGAATGTCCATTATTAGTATTTAGATGACCAATGATAACAAGTGTAAAAATAAAAACGATACTCATAGCAACGGATGGCCATCTTGTACCTGGGCGAATATCGTTATATATACCATGCCACACCTTTTTTGAAGGTGTCATCTTAAACTTATCTGCATGTCCTTTCAAAAAGTTTTCAAAATTCTCAGAGTAAAAATTTCTTTCCATTTCACATTCAATTCAGTAATGATAATCGTAATTGTTTCTTTGGGTTTTTAAGGTATCAGTTGTTTGCTCCAATCAACACGCGAATTTTTTGTTTTGGTTTTTGTAAAATTTTCTTTTTAATTAATATATCTTCTAACATTGCTTTTGCCCTTGTATATTGCGATCTGCTTGTACTCTCTTCTATATCCAGCATTTGCGAAATTTCCCTATGCGTAAATCCTTCTATTGCATAAAGGTTTAAAACTGTTCTGTATCCCATGGGTAACTGCCTTACTGATTCTACTACTTCTTTTGTTTCCACTATTGAAGGAATATTATTTTCGTTCAGGTAGATACTTCCGGCATAAATAAGGTCAACATTATCAACAAACTTCTTATTCTTCTTTAGAATATTTATACACGTATGTACAATTATTCTTCTTATCCAACCTTCTAATGCACCTTCTCCCCTAAATTGCGGCATTTGGGTAAATACTTTTATAAAACCCTCCTGCAACATATCTTCTGCATCTTCACGATTTCGGGCAAACCTGTAACAAACACCTAACATGCGAGGGCTAAAACGGCTGTATAGTGCTTCCTGTGCGGATGCAACATTATTAAGACAGCCGTAAAGCATGAGCTCTTCTGTCATATTTTTTTGCTTGGTTTTAAACCCTCAAGTTATGACAAATAATTATAAAAAATTGCTGCATCTTAATAAATTTTCTTCGTTTTTTACTGAATTATCCTGGTATATAATTGCATTATTTTTTAAGGAGGCTATCCGGTGGATAATGAGCCTTAATGCTCTCTCTTAAAGTCCCGGTCCACCTTTGTAAGGCAAGTTTTTGCCGGTCAGTTAATTTGGCATCAGTATGAATTAGGGTATATGAGCTTATAGGCATTTCATTTTTCTTAACTAATTCATCTATATCATCTAACCTGCGAAATTGTTTTTTAATTCGGTATGAGGTGAATTCTGAAAAATTCAATCCCCTTTTTCCATCCCTAATATGGTTTTCCAGCCACCAGGCTACAGGCTGAATTTGGTTGTACCAGGGGTAGCGGGTATTGTTACTGTGGCAATCATTACAGGCAACTTTTAAAATTGACCCGATGCTGTCAGGTACAGAATATTTTGTTGAGATATCGTTTGCACTTATTCTTTCCGATTTATTTTTTGGAGGACGAATAAATTGAATTGCAATAAGAATAATCAGCATTAAGATCAATATTCTTTTTAAAACTTTTTTCATGATTAATTTATATCAAAATATTTCCTGTCATCTCTTTTGGAATCGGCAAATGCATCAAGGTTAAAATTGTTGGCGCTATGTCGCCAAGCTTACCAGGTTTAATATTTCCTTTCCAGGTATTATCAATAATAAAAAACGGAACTAAATTTAAAGTATGTGCAGTGTTTGGAGTTCCATCTTCATTAATCATGTAATCAGCATTGCCGTGATCAGCCAATAGTAAAATCGTATATCCGTTTTCCAATGCAAACGTTACAACTTTCTCCACACATTTATCAAGTGTTTCTGCGGCTTTTATAACAGCATCCCAAACGCCTGTATGGCCCACCATATCTGTGTTTGCATAGTTCAGGCAAATAAAATCTGCAGCCCCCTCCAAACCTCCCCCGTTAGGGGAGGCTTTAGAAA
>JBKJSX010000149.1:0-7126 GCA_046594375.1 Chitinophagaceae bacterium | reverse complement strand
TGTGCAGGCAGCCCCATAATAGGGTTGGCAAAAGAGTCCTTTGCTTCCTGTATGCCATCCCCACCATATTCAGGCGCCAACATTTTTTTATGTTTGAAAGGGTCGTAATAACTATATGGCCAACCAAAATTATCACCTTCTTTAATTTTCATAAACTCCTCTGCTGGTAAAACAGCATTTTGCCAGGGACTAAAATATTGTGGCGCATGGCCATATAAATAATCTCTTCCATGTTGCACAGCATACAAACTGTTATCCTCATCATTCCAGGAAATGGCAACAACACTTCTGATTCCTGTTGCAAATTTTTGGCCATCTGATTGGGATTGGTTTAGTTTATTTCCATCAAATTTCCAGATACCGCCGAAGTCATTTAATTGCTGGCAGGGAAATTCTCCTTTAACATTTGGTGGTGCACCATTGGTTGAATTCCAGTCTTCACAAACATTTGTTGGAGCGCTAAAAGTAACATACATGCCGTCATGATTGTCGAAAGCGAGGGACTTGGTATTGTGCCACCTAATAGGGAAATGGTCAGTTAATATTGTTTCTATTTTGCTCTCCGGAATTAATGATGGAGGCGTTAATTTTTGTCTGTACACAACCTGCTCCGAACTGAAATATAAATAGCCATTGTGTACACGCATCTCAGTAGCAAAACTTCCATCATTTGGGTAATCGCCAAAGCGTTGAAAAATATCGGCTCTGCCATCATGATTGGTATCTCTTAATGCAAGATTGCCTGAATCTCCGGTAGTGATGCGCAACTTCACATAAATATCACCATTATCATTTACCGCCAAATGCCTGGTTAGCCCAATACTGTCTGCTACCACCAATGCCCCAAACCCATCTGGTAAAAAGAGGCCACCGTTATCGGCATCCGTTTTAGGAATAACCAAAGTTTTTTTCTTGGTCTGGCAGCTTGCTAAAAAAATGAATAAAATAAATATTAAAATATTTTTAATGAGCATTGAGTTTATTTTCTGTTATCAATTTATTTTCAGTTATTATTTGGCAAGTTAATTAATGAAAGATTCATTCTTTTTTTACTTTCAATATCCATTCCTTTTTTGTGGCAGATGGGTCGGGCACAAAACATTCTCTGCCCCAATCCTCCCCGGCTAAACGAAGATAAGTTTATAAATAAAAGCTGATGATTTGAATATAGCTAAATTAATAGCGGAAAGCTGGATATAAAGTTAGTTTGAAAACAAAGAAATTATTTTTTAGGAAGGGCAAAAGTTTTTTTGGTCATCGTTCCTTGCGCCGCACACGTGTACTTAGTAACTGTAGGAGCATTTATTGAAGCACAGATTAGATCGAACGATGTTGGTTACAACACCTGCATCGGTGGGTCATGTGGTATTATACTTTGCATCACCATAAATATTTTGGATAATCATAAAAACCATATATTGGTTGCCCGATAATTGAGAGGATTTAAATTATCGTTTGTTAATAAAATTAATTTTCTCATAGTTACTTTATTTTTTTAACAATATCACTACACAAGTTTAGCCTGAAGTTTGCTTTATAAATAATGCCAATATCTTTTTTAATGCATCTTGGCAAAATAAATTTATGAACATAAAAAAAATTCTTGTAACTCTTCTTGTTATAACGTCATCTGCGGTTGCGTCAGCTCAATTAAATACCACACCCAAGTGCAAGGAAATAAATGTTGATCTGCTTGATGGCATAATAAATAAAACGCTGCTCCCGACTTCTACTGTAGGGCAGATCAAACTTAATTTGCCATGCTTTACAAGCTTTGAAGAAGAAGGTACTTCGGCTAAATGCGGTGCAGGAGTGTTTTACAAAGACAAGGATATTTATTTTTACACCACCCGTGATTATATAGAGATTGGCCCGGCCTTTAAAGGAAAACTTAGCCTTCCGCTGATGGGCGCTCCGCGGAATGGTTTATTTAAATTGTTGGGCAGTCCAAAAATAAAAGACTTAAAATGGGATGCTTTTCAAACTGCTTATGGCATTTTGATTCTCTACTACAACAGCGCATCTAGGGTAAATAAAATACAGTTTAGTACGATGTCAGCAAATAGCATTAAGCTTTGTGAATAATAATTGTTCGGTGGTTTGTTAGTTGCCTCAGAAATTACATCCTCTCCGGCACTTTTATCCCTAACAGTTGCATACTGCTTTTAATAACATTAGCTGTCATCGTTGCTATTTGTAAACGCAGTTGTTTTTTCTCATCACTTTCTGCATTGGCAATGGAGTGCTCAGTGTAAAAAGAATTAAATGTTTTGGCAAGATGAAAAATATAATTCGCAATTACGGATGGATTTAATTCTGTTGCTGCCTGTTCAATTATTTGCGAATATTGTTCAATAGAAAGAATTAATTCTTTTTCGAGTGGGAATAAAGAGTTGCCGGTTGTCAGTTGCCTGTTGTCAGAAAGATTGCTGCTGTCAACTGTCAATTGTGAACTGCCAATTTTTTTAAGAACCGAATGGATCCTTGCATACGTGTACTGAACAAAGGGTCCGGTAAATCCGTGAAAGTCGATGCTCTCCTCCGGATTAAAAACCATTTTCTTTTTTGGCTCAACCCTAAGTAAATAAAATTTCATTGCGCCGAGGCCTAGTGTTTCGTATAATTCGTGTAATTCATGTTCTTCAAAGTCTTTTACTTTCCCTAATTCTTCTGTGTGTTGTTTTGCTGTAGCTATCATTTCATCAACCATATCATCGGCATCAACAACAGTTCCTTCACGGCTTTTCATTTTTCCCGAGGGCAGTTCAACCATTCCATAACTCAAATGATAAATCCCATCGGCAAATGGCATTCCTAATTTTTTGCACACGAGTTTTAAAACTTTCATGTGATAGTTTTGCTCATCACCAATTACATAAATGCTTTTATCAGATTTGTATTCTTCATATTTCTGTTTTGCCAAACCAAGGTCCTGCGTTATATAAACAGAAGTACCATCGGCTCTCAATAAAAGTTTTTCATCAAGCCCTTCATGCGTAAGATCTATCCAAATACTCCCATCTTCTTTTTTAAACAGTACACTTTTATGTAATCCTTCCTGCACAAAATCTTTTCCTAAAAGGTAAGTATCACTTTCATAATATGTTTTATCAAAGTTGCTGCCAATACGCTTGTACGTTACATCAAAACCTTTATACACCCAACCATTCATTTTCTTCCACAGGTCGATAACACCGGGTTTGTGATTCTCCCAGTCCAATAACATCTCCTGAGTCTGTTGTATTATCGGCGCTTCTTTTTCTGCTTTTTCTCTTTCAACTCCTTTTTTTCTTATTTCTTCAACCTGTCTTTTATATTCATCATTAAACTTCACATAATATTTGCCTACAAGATGATCTCCTTTTTCTCCTGTTGATTCAGGCGTTTCGCCATTGCCAAACATTTGCCATGCAATCATGCTTTTGCAAATATGAATTCCGCGATCATTTACAATACATGATTTAATAACCTCGTAGCCATTGGCTTTTAAAATTTCAGCAATACTCCATCCCAAAAAATTATTTCTTAAATGTCCAAGATGCAAAGGCTTGTTGGTGTTGGGTGAAGAATATTCAACCATTATTTTTTTGCCATTCATTTTATGCTTGCCAAAACAAACATCATTATAATTTTTGTTAAGAAGTTCAAACAAATAATCATCGGTTATGGTAAGATTAAGAAACCCTTTTATAACGTTGTATTTTGAAAAAAGATGAGGATTATTATTTATAAGAAGATCTCCCAATTCCTTCCCAATTGCGTCAGGTGATCTCTTTAAATTTTTTACCAATGAAAATAATACGATCGTATAATTGCCTTCAAACTCCGGTTTTGTTTGACTTACCTGGAAATCTTTTTCAGTGAATTCCCGTTGATACAAATGCGTAAGGCTTTCAACAGCGGCTTCCTGTATCTTCTTTGTTATTGACATGCTACAAAAATAGGTTGTTGGGGTAACTTCCAGTTCAGGCGATAGGAAGGTATTATGATTTTTTATGTAAAGATTTTATTTACATTTACGTAAACTATGCTATCACATAAAATGAGGCTGATAAATTTTATTGTATTAGTAATTGCTTTTCAGGTATTGAATATGAGCATCGATTCCCCCAATGCCATCCAGGATAATTATTATAATGTGCCTGATAACTTTAATAATATAGATACTTATGTTGAGTACATTTCAGAAGTTATTTGCAAAAATGAGAACGCTATCCCTGAAACAGAGAAAAGACATCAAAAGCAATGGCAACAACATAAACTGCAATACGTGATCTGCGATAATATGCGGAACACAAATAAGAATATGATAACTTACCTGGTGATGCAAAATATTTATCTGAATCATCAGGATATATATGCTTACCAATTCATTAAAGAGATATCCCCGCCTCCTAAATTTTTCAGTTAGTTTTTCATTATTAAATCAACCAGGTATTTTTATATGATACCATCTTCTTAAAACATAAATCATTTTTAAAATAAATTATCATGAAAAAAATTATCATAGCATTTATCTTCTTTTTTGCAGGATTAGGTTTTACTTACGCCCAAAAAACTCCTGAGAAAACTAAAGCAAAAACTACCACCTCTGCCGATAAAATGGTAGATAAAACAAAAAATAAAGGAATGAAGAGTGATGGCACTCCGGATATGAGGCTTAAAGAAAATAAAGAAAAGGCTAAAACAAAAACTGTTACCGGTCCTGTTAAAAAAGATGGCACGGCAGATATGAGGTTCAAATCAAATAAAAAAACCAAATAGCCACATCGATCTTCTTTAAATTAAAAGCATCTCAGTAATGGGATGCTTTTTTATTTGCTGTTCACTAATATATTTCAATTGGAGGTATAACTTATTGCTAATTCATTATAAAAGAAAACCCTAATTCCTGCAACTCATCTACTACCGTAACATCTAACATCGTACTTCATACATTGTAATGTATTACCTTTGCGCCTCTTAAAAAAAGGCATTAATGATCAATGTAAATAACGTAACACTTGCATTCGGTAAAAGGGTTTTGTTTGATGAAGTGAACCTTGGTTTTACCAAAGGAAACTGCTACGGTATCATCGGGGCAAACGGCGCAGGCAAGTCAACATTTTTAAAAATAATCAGTGGTGAGATTGAGCCTAATAAAGGAAATGTAACCATCTCTCCGGGCGAACGTATGGCTGTGCTAAGGCAGGACCAGTTTGAATTTGATGAGGTAACTGTTTTGGATACGGTTTTAATGGGCCATAAAAAAATGTGGGATATAAGGCATGAGAAAGATGCCATTTATGGGAAGGAAGATTTTAGCGAGGAGGATGGAATGAGGGCGGGTCATCTTGAACATGACTTTGGCGAGATGGGAGGTTATACTGCTGAAAGCGATGCTGCAAGTTTACTAAGTGAGTTAGGTGTAAAAGATGAGTTTCATCAAACATTGATGAAAGATATTGGCGCCAATGTAAAAGTAAGAGTGTTGCTGGCGCAGGCGCTTTTTGGTAATCCTGATATTTTATTATTGGACGAGCCTACCAATAACCTGGATGTTGAAACCATTTCATGGCTGGAGAATTTTTTAGCCGACTATCAAAATATTGTTTTGGTAGTAAGTCATGACCGTCACTTTTTAGATGCGGTATGTACCCACGTTGCAGACGTTGACAAACAAAAAATAAAGATATATACCGGTAACTATACCTTCTGGTATGAGAGCAGCCAGTTGGCAGCAAGGCAAGCAACTGATAAAAATAAAAAACAGGAAGAAAAGAAAAAAGATCTTTTGGAATTTATTGCACGGTTCAGCGCCAACGCCTCAAAAAGTAAACAGGCAACATCGCGTAAAAAGGCATTGGATAAATTGGTGTTTGAAGATATTACGCCAAGCAACAGGAAATACCCCGGTATAATTTTTAAACCTGAAAGAGATGCAGGAAATCAAATTTTAAATATTGAAAAGCTTACTAAAAAAAGTGATGGCAGAGCATTGTTTAATAATATTTCGTTTGATATAGTTAAGGGGCAAAAGATCGCTTTCTTAAGCCGTGACCCAGTTGCACTTACATCTTTCTTTGAAATAGTTAATAACAAGATGAAGGCAGACAGCGGAAAATATGAATGGGGAACAACGATTACCACCGCATATCTTCCCAATGATAATACTGAATTTTTTACAGGCTCGTTAACGCTGATGGATTGGTTAAGGCAATATGTTCCCCCAAATACAAAAGATGTAGATGAAGATTTTTTAAGAGGATTTTTAGGCAGAATGTTATTCAGTGGTGATGAAATAATGAAGAAAACAAATGTATTGAGTGGTGGTGAAAAAGTTAGGTGCATGGTGAGCCGTATGATGCTGCAAAATCCTAACGTAGTAATACTTGATGAGCCAACCAACCATCTCGATCTTGAAAGTATCACGGCATTCAATGATGGTATGGCAACCTTTCCTGGAATAGTTTTATTTACAACACATGATCACCAGTTTATTCAAACGGTTGCCAATCGTATCATCGAAATAACACCAAAAGGTTTAATTGACAGGCTTTACACGTATGATGAATATATTGCCGATGAAAGAATAAAATTATTGCAGGAGGAAATGTATAATTAACAAAAACATGGGGATGTTCTGTTTGTCACGGTTTTAACTTTATAGTATAAAAAATTGTTTATGAAAATAATATCAATATTATTAATTGCTTTTTTACTAACATTTACTTCTGTAAAAGCACAGGATTATAAAACCGCAATTGGCGTAAAATTTTATCCCACAGGTATTACATTAAAACATTTTATCTCTCCTAAAAATGCATTGGAAGGAATTGGTTACTTTTTTAATTATGGAGCAAGAATTACAGGCTTGTATGAGATACATGGTAACATCAATAACGCAGGTGGTTTAAAATGGTATGTAGGTCCGGGAGCTCATATTGGTTTCTATAATAACAAATATGGCGGAGCAACTGCAATAGGTGTTGATGGTGTTTTGGGTTTGGATTATAAAATAAAATCTGCACCACTTAATTTTTCTATTGATTGGCAGCCATCAATTGAATTTGGAAATGGATTCAACAATGGTTTCTCTGGTAACTGGGGTGGCATTGCGATCAGGTATGTGCTGAACTAAATTTTC
>JBKJSX010000091.1:0-2708 GCA_046594375.1 Chitinophagaceae bacterium | reverse complement strand
CTTGCCGGAGTACCAACGTGGACAATTGTTTTAATAAAAAGAATTTTAGAACTCTCGGGGAAACAATATTTAAAAGATGTATGGCCAAACCTTGAATTGTATATTCACGGTGGTGTGTCTTTTGTGCCTTATCGCGAACAGCTGGAAAAACTTATTGGCAAGCCGATAAATTATCTTGAAATATATAATGCCAGCGAAGGTTTTATCGCAGGTCAGGATAAGCTAAATGATGAAGGAATGCTCTTATTTACTGATCATGGAATGTTTTATGAGTTTATGCCGGTAGATGAATATGGCAAAGAAGATCCAAAAACTATCGGTTTAAAAGATGTAGTGCTTTATAAAAATTATGCGCTTGTAATAAGTACCAATGGAGGATTATGGAGATACCTGATTGGCGACACCATTCAATTCACTTCGTTGTTGCCTTTCAAAATAAAAGTTAGCGGCAGGCTTAAACATTATATAAATGCTTTTGGTGAAGAGATAATTGTTGACAATGCTGATAATGCCATTTCTATCGCTTCAGAAAAAACAGGAGCTGTTGTTTCCGATTATACCGCTGCTCCAATTTATTTTAGTGATGAGAGCAATGGCGCACACGAATGGATAATAGAATTTGATAAAGGACCTAACGATCTTAATACATTTACATTTGAATTGGACAATGCTTTACAATCTATCAACAGTGATTACGAGGCCAAGAGGCATAAAAGTATTGCTCTGGGAATGCCCATTATTACTCCGGCTAAAAAAGGAACATTTAATGAATGGTTGCGCAGTAAAGGAAAACTCGGCGGTCAACATAAAGTTCCAAGATTAAGTAATGAAAGGATTTTAGTGGAAGAAATTAAAAAAATACTTTTGCTTTAAATGAACAGGAAAGAGGAAATAAAACTCATGATCAAAAAAGTTGTAGCCAGCCATCTTTCAGGGGATTATAGTGTGTTTTTATTTGGCTCTCAGGCTGGTTTACAAGAATTAAAAAGAGCAGACATTGATATAGGGATTGATGCAAAAAGACCGCTTACTGTTCGCGAAGAAAGCCTTATCTGGACAGCATTGGAAGATCTTCCGACACTTTATAAATTTGATTTAGTAGATTTTGCCAAAACAGATTCCGGATTTAAAAAAATTGCATTAAATAATATAGAAATCTTATAAATGTATTTAGAACAAAAAATTGTTCAGTATAAAAAAGCAATTGCCAATCTTGAAGAAGTTCTGAAAAAGGATTTTGATGAGATTATAAGAGATAGTGCGATTCAACGTTTTGAAATTTGTTATGAAATAGCGTGGAAAGCAATTAAACAAACATTATTATTTAAAGGTGTGGAAACAGGGAATTCACCCAGGGATATTTTTAAAAATGCATTTAAATTATCATTACTTAAAGACGAAAACATTTGGCTGGATATTTTAACACAGCGAAATTTATCTACACATACATATAATGAGGCAATGGCAAATAGCATTTATCAAAAACTACCAGAGTTTTTATCTGAAATGAAATATGCCTTACAAAAAATACAAACCGAAACAGGATTATGAAACTTTTAGAAAATAAAGTAGCTATTATAACCGGCGCCAGCCGCGGTATTGGTGAAGGTATTGCAGTAAAGCTTGCAGAGCATGGAGCACACATTGCTTTTACCTATTTAAGTAGTGATGATAAAGCAAAAGCTTTGGAAGAAAGATTACAATCATTTGGTGTAAAGGCAAAAGCTTACAAAAGCAATGCGGCCATTTATGATTTTGCTGAATCAACCGTTAATGAAATTGTGAAAGAATTTGGAGGCGTAGATATTTGCGTGAACAATGCAGGAATTTCAAAAGACAATTTATTACTTCGCATGACACCGGAGCAATGGGATGAAGTGATAACTACCAATTTAAAAAGCGTTTACAATATAACGAAGCAGGTTATCCGACCCATGATGAAAGCAAGAAAGGGAAGTATAATCAACATGAGTTCGATAATTGGTATGCGTGGAAATGCAGGCCAGAGCAGCTATGCAGCAAGCAAGGCAGGCATCATTGGTTTTACAAAATCAATTGCTGCCGAACTGGGAAGCCGCAATGTAAGATGCAATGCAATTGCACCTGGCTTTGTTGAAACTGATATGACGGGCTATTTAAAAGAAGGAGATGGTGCCGATAAATTCAAAGCCAATATTCCTTTGGGAAGATTTGGAAGCGCAGAAGATATTGCAAATGTTACGTTGTTTTTAGCAAGTGATATGAGCAGCTATGTTACAGGACAAACAATTAGTGTTTGTGGCGGATTGAATATGTAAAAGCCCCCATCCCCCGAAGGGGGAACTTAAAGAGTTAGTTAATTAAATATTTGCTGCTTCTTTTGATTTTTGAATCTACTGTAATCTCCATTTTTTTAGAAATAAGTTTCTACCCTTCCTTCTGGAAGGGCTTTAGTAAAAATTTTAGATTTTAATGAAAGGTTTGCGGGATGGGCTAAACAAAAAAAATCCAAAAATAAATTTTGGATTTTAAATATTTAAAAACTTTCGTAAGTCTACCTTTCGGGAGATTTTGAGGGTGTTAGATTGAAGGAGGGTGTTTTACTCTGCTTCCGCAACAACTTCTTTCACTTCGGGGATCATTCTTTTCATCATCCCTGAAGTGAAAGAAGTTGTTGCGGAAGCAGAGTAAACATCCTCCTTGAATCTAACACCCTCTAAATCTCCATG
>JBKJSX010000048.1:0-3751 GCA_046594375.1 Chitinophagaceae bacterium | reverse complement strand
GGACAAATGATGTTCAATAAAATTTTAGTGTTGGCAGATGAACATGTGAAAATTACAGATTATGAAGACCTTGCTAAATACGTTTTTAAAAATTTAAATCCTTCAACAGATATTTATTTTTCGCAGGGACCGATGGATGTGTTGGATCATAGCTGTAGCAAGCTTGGCTTTGGCGGAAAAATGTGCATTGATGGAACTGCAAAATTTGAAGAAGAAATAGAGGATAATTATTTGTCAATAATCAGTAGTCAATTGTCAATTGAACTGGCAGATAGATTTTCCGAAATAAAAAGTGTGAACTATTCTT
Source organism: Chitinophagaceae bacterium (assembly GCA_046594375.1). Lineage (GTDB taxonomy): Bacteria > Bacteroidota > Bacteroidia > Chitinophagales > Chitinophagaceae > Ginsengibacter. The sequence continues at coordinate 3,444 of JBKJSX010000048.1, read as the reverse complement.
TACTAAAAAAAGAAATTCCGGTACTTATTATTTCTGTTGAAAAGAATAAAAAAAATCACATCAGCCAATTGCATAATGCAATTTGCGAAATGAAAGAAGTAGAGGGAATAAAAATGATATTGTATGTTGAGCATACAGTTGATGCAAATGATCTTGGTACAGCTTTATGGCGCTTTTGCAATAACCTGGACCCGAAAAGAGATAATATCCTCTACCAACAGACTACAGATAACGGTCAACTCCTTTCCTGCATGGGTTTGGATGGGACAAGAAAAACAAAAGAGTTCGATAATTTTCAAAGAGACTGGCCGAATATTATTGTTGCTGACGAAAAAACAATTAAAACTATTGATGATAAATGGGATCAGTTAGGTCTTGGTAAATTTATTCCATCACCTTCGTTAAAATTTAAAGAACAGATGTATGGCGAAAGCGCTGTATCATTGCAAAAAATTTAAAAATATCAACCACATATTATTTCAACCTCCTATGAGAAAACAGTACAGTAACCTGGCATACATTATTTGCTTTGTATCTCTTTTATTCATTGGGTGTAAGGACGATGGACAATCACAAAAAAAAACCGCACCAGGTAAAGATGGAAAACCTGCTGCTGAAAGCAAACCATTTGATAGCGCAGCTTACAATAAAATATTACAACAAAATGCTAACGGCGATACAACCGGAAAATGGCCAGCAAAATTTCCATATCCATTACCCGGGGCAATTCTTCCATTTAACCGCATTGTTGCGTTTTATGGAAACTTATATTCCAAAAGAATGGGTATCCTTGGAGAGATTCCTAAAGATTCAATGTTTAAAAAGTTATTTAGCGAGATAGCTAAATGGAAAGCAGCAGACAGTTCAGTTCCTGTCATCCCTGCGTTACATTACATTGCTGTTACGGCTCAAGGCAGTCCGGGCAAAGATGGCAAACACAGGATGCGTATGCCATTTCACCAAATTGATACAATAATAAATTGGGCAAAAGAAATAAATGCCCTGGTTTTTTTAGACATCCAGGTTGGGCATAGTTTTGTAAAAGATGAAGTGCCGGCGTTGGAGAAATATTTATTAATGCCACAGGTTCATTTAGGAATTGATCCTGAATTTTCATTAAAAAATGGAGAGATCCCGGGATCAAAGATCGGGTCGTTTAACCCGGACGATTTAAATGCTGCCATTAACTTTTTAGCAGATCTTGTAAGGAAAAATAATCTTCCTCCTAAAATATTAATTGTTCATCGTTTTACACAAGGGATGATTACTGATTATGAAAAAATAAAAAAAGTTCCTGAAGTGCAGGTAGTGATGGACATGGATGGATGGGGCGACAGGATATTAAAGCGATCAACATACCTGCTATATATTTATAAAGAACCCGTAGAGTTTACCGGCTTTAAATTATTTTATAAAAATGATATAAAGAAAGGTGATCACATTATGTTTACGCCGGAAGAATTAGTAAAATTTATTCCTAAGCCTATCTACATCCAATACCAATAATTAATAACCCTTACAAATTCAAATGAAAAAGCTCTGGCCGGTATTTATCGTCATCATTCTTTTTGCTGCATGTACATCATCAACTGATGACACAAAAAATAAAAATAAGTCTTTAGAAAAAAATACTGAAGACTCGAACAAAGTAAAACCGCTTGCAGATGTTGCAACCATACTTTCAAAAAAAGAAGTACCCGTTCTTTGTTACCACCACATAAGACCCTTTAGTAATGGGGGAAGATTAATAGAATACGAAGTAACCCCGGAAGGATTTGCTGCGCAAATGAAAGCCCTTTCTGATAGCGGTTATAAAACTATTTTACCTGACGAGCTTTACGAATATTTAGTGCATGGCACTTCACTTCCTGAAAAGCCGGTAATGCTTACTTTTGATGATAATGACAAAGAACAATTTACTATCGGTGAAAGTGAAATGAAAAAATATGGTTTTAAAGGAGTGTATTTTATCATGACCATTTCTATCAACCGCCCCAGATACATGAGCGAAGCAGACCTGAAGCAATTATCAGATGGTGGCCATGCTGTTGAAGGACATACATGGGATCATCACATGGTAACAAAATATACAACAGCAACCTGGGATACACAATTGGTGAAGCCGCAAAAAAGACTGGAAGCAATAACAGGCAAACCCGTAAAATATTTTGCTTATCCTTTTGGCTTATGGAACCAGGCGGCTATCCCTGAAATAAAAAGTCGTGGCTACAAAATGGCATTTATTTTATCTACCAAAAGAGATTCGACAGAACCTTTATACACTATTCGCCGTATGATAGTGCCCGGCCAATGGACACCACAGGGAATGATAAAAGCGATGAATCAAACATTTCATTTACGTAAATAATTTATCTGCAGAGAAAGGAATTATTTAACTCTGCGAAACCTCCTTGTCTCATACTCTTAGCGGTAAAGTATTTGGATTTAAAAAACTTAATTTTAGCTAAATAATTCTCAATGAAAACTTTAATTATTTTTTTTGGCTGCTGCGTATTTTTCTTTGGCTGTAAATCTCAAAACAAAACATCTTCAACAAAAAATAACAATGATAATAATACGCTGTTGTGGCAGATAAGCGGCAAGGATCTTAAAAACCCCAGCTATCTTTTTGGTACATTTCATTTGTTGTGTAAGGATGATATTAAATTTAGTGAACAATTAAAAAGTGTACTTAAATCTTCTGATGAAGTATACATGGAAATGGATATGGATGATCCCTCAATAATGCTGAGCGGCTTACTATATATGAATATGAAAGATGGAAAAAAACTAAAAGACCTATACACAGATGCTGAATATAAAAAGGTAGCAAATTATTTTACTGATTCAGTTGGTATACCGCTGATGATGCTGCAAAGCATTAAGCCTTATTTTTTAGTGGCTATGCTGTATCCAAAAATGATGAAGTGCAAAAATGCTTCGGGTGTAGAAGGAGAATTAATGAGCATTGCAAAAGAAGATAAAAAAGAAATTAAGGGTTTGGAAACGATGCAGTTTCAGTCATCGGTTTTTGACAGCATTCCATACGAATGGCAGGCAAAAGAATTACTAAAGAACATTGACAGCTTTTCAATTTATAAAAAAGAATTTGATACAATGTTGCTGCAGTATAAAAACCAACAATTATCTGCAATGGAAATTTCTTTGGTAAAAAGTGAATTTGGTTCAGATAAATATGAAGATATTCTTTTAACTAAAAGAAATCTAAACTGGGTTGGTCAGTTAAAAACAATTATGAAAAAAGAAAGTGTATTTGTTGCTGTAGGTGCAGGGCATCTGGTAGGAGAGAAGGGGTTATTAAATCTTTTAAAAAAAGAAGGTTATACAATTGAGCCATTGCTTAATAAATAAATATCAAACAAATTTCTATTCCTGAATCACCGGCAATTCAATATGCGTTGGATATTGCGCAGAAAAATATAT
>JBKJSX010000269.1:0-8486 GCA_046594375.1 Chitinophagaceae bacterium | reverse complement strand
ACGTTATTAAAGCCAATGCGCAGGGAAGAAATTCCTGTTGCTTCAATTTCCTTTTTCTGCAGTTGGATCAAATAAGATTTACCATTGGTAGCAATGTTTCTAAGATCATCCAAAGCTTCGTCAACATTCATTGCAATCACATTTCCTTTTGATGTTGCGATGGGAGGATTGTCCAGTATTTCTTTTACAATTTTATCAGCAATGTATTGGCAGGGATTAAGGGAATCGCCCAGTCTTTTTAAATAATTATTTTCAGAATGCTCACACAATGTTTTTATTACCTGCACCTGTTGTAATCCGCGGGCAATTTGCAAAACTTCTCTTGGATTAATTTTTTTAAGAGACATCTTGCTTACCAATCTTTCCACATCACCCGATTGCTTGATAGACTGAGATATTTTATTTCTTACGTCAACTGATTTAATAAAAAATTCAACAAGGTCTAAACGCTCTTCTATTTTATTAATATTGGTAAGGGGCAGAAGCATCCATCGTTTCAGCAACCTGGCTCCCATAGGCGACACTGTGTTATCCAAAACTTTTAGCAACGAATTATTTCCTTCCACGCCGCCAAGCAATTCCAGGTTGCGGATCGTAAAACGATCCATCCATAAATGATCTGCTTTATCAATTCTTTGTAAAGATGTTATGTGTTGCAGGTTGGGATGTTCCGTATCTTTTAAATAATGTAATACTGCGCCTGCCGCAACAATGCCATCACTTAGATCTTCAACTCCAAAGCCTTTTAAGCTTTGCGTGCCGAAATGTTTTAATAAACTTTCCTTGGCATAAGCCTCTGTAAAAATCCACTCATCTAAAGTGTAGGTGTAAAATTTACTTCCGAAATAATTTTTAAAATGTTTTTGCTGATTTCGCTGAAATATAATTTCAGCCGGCTGAAAACTTTGCAATAGTTTATCTGCATACTCCCTGTCGCCTTCAGCAATAAAAAATTCTCCCGTAGAAATGTCTAAAAAAGCAAGTCCAAATTTATCTTCATTTAAATGCATACCACATAAAAAATTATTGCGGTTATGCTCCAGCAATTTATCATTTGTGGCAACACCGGGAGTGATCATTTCTGTAACGCCACGCTTTACAATTCCCTTTACAAGTTTTGGATCTTCTAACTGGTCGCAGATAGCAACACGATAACCGGCTTTCACTAATTTATGCAAATAAGTATCCAGCGCATGATGTGGAAATCCCGCAAGTTCGGATGCTGTTGGAGAATTATTATTCCGCTTGGTTAATGTAATGCCCAGCACTTTGGAAGCAGTAACTGCATCGGATCCAAAGGTTTCATAAAAATCGCCAACACGAAACAACAAAATAGCATCCGGGTATTTAGCCTTTATAGCATTGTGCTGTAACATCATTGGAGTATCTGCAGTAGATTTAGCCATATTGTCTCTCAATGGTCAATGATGAATAGGTCATTGACTTGGTAAACAAAAATAAGGTTTTACAATTGTTGCTCTAAAGGTTTGTATGCATTGAATTACTTTTGCTTTAAGTGATTTTTAGATGAAGAAACTTAGCATGGATGAACTGGACCGCAAGACGGTTGATGAATTTAAACGTTCAGAAAAATTTCCAGTAATAGTGGTTTTAGAAAACATACGCAGTATGCATAATGTAGGCAGCGTATTTCGCACTGCGGATGCTTTTTTAATTGATGCCATTTACATTTGCGGCTATACCGCACAGCCACCGCGTAAGGAAATTGATAAGACCGCACTTGGCGCAACGGAAACAGTGGATTGGAAATATTTCGCAACATCTAAAGATGCAATTGAAGAATTAAGAAAGAATGAATACAGAATCTTTGCCATTGAACAGGTTGACAAAAGTATTTCCTTAGAAAAATTCAGCGAAGAAAATAAAAGTAAAGTTGCTTTGATTTTTGGCAATGAAGTAAGCGGTGTGGAAGCCGACACAATTTCTTTGTGCGATGGATGCATTGAGATCCCTCAATTCGGGATGAAACATTCTTTAAATATTTCAGTTGCGGTGGGGATTGTTTTGTGGGAATTGATAAGAAGCGAAATCCAAACAAATTTGTAACTTTATTTATGGATACGATCATTGTAAAGCCAAGAAGTAATAACGAATATAGAGAAGTCATCTCATTGCTTAAAAAATTAAAAGTAAAGACTGAGATTTATAAAGAACGCACAAAAGGAGAAATATTAAAAAGTATAGAAACCGGCGCTAAAGAAGCAGCTTTATTTTTAAAGGGGAAGATAAAATTGCAGGATGCAAAAACCCTTTTGAGTGAATTATAAAATTGTAAATACTTTCGAATTTAAAAAGGAAATAAAACATCTTTCCAAAAAATATCCATCATTACATAATGATTTTGAAATTTTCATAAAAAACCTTTCACAAAATCCGTTTCAGGGAACTTCGATTGGAAAGAATTGCTATAAAGTACGATTAGCAATCACCAGTAAAGGGAAAGGCAAAAGTGCAGGAGCCAGAATAATTACTAATCTGCAAATATTAGACGAAACTGTTATTCTGATAAGCATTTACGATAAATCTGAAAAGGATACGATTATAGAGAAAGAAATTAACGATCGCTTAAAACGATTCCTGACTTGATATGACTGTAATAAAGAATTATCTGTCACTCATAAAATTTTCACATACCATTTTTGCAATGCCGTTTGCATTAATCGGATTTTTTTTGGGAGTTTATTGGGCACCATTAGAGGAAACACATAAACTACGAAATCTGTTTAATATACATGAAGGAGGAGCTCCTCGCCACTATTTTTCAGTTGACATAGACTTTTCTTTTGAAAAACTAATATTAGTTATACTCTGTATGATATTTGCAAGAAGTGCTGCCATGGCTTTTAACCGCTGGCTGGATAAAAAATTTGATGCATTAAACCCAAGGACTGCAATAAGGGAAATTCCTTCAGGAATTATTACTTCTAAAAATGCAATGCTGTTTGTAGTTTTTAATTGTGTTGCTTTTATCGTGTGTACTTATTTTATTAATCCTGTTTGCCTTTATCTTTCCCCGGTTGCCTTGTTTGTTATTTTATTTTACAGTTATACAAAACGATTTACACCGCTGTGCCATCTTGTGTTGGGCCTGGGTTTAAGCCTGGCTCCAATCGGCGCTTATCTTGCCGTAACAGGAAAGTTTGACCTGCTGCCAATTTTATTTTCCCTCACCGTTTTATTTTGGGTTAGTGGTTTTGATATTATTTATGCATTGCAGGATGAGGAATTTGATAAGGCAAATAATTTGTATTCCATCCCTGCTGTGTTGGGAAAAGCAAAAGCATTGAGAGTTTCAGAGCTATTGCATTTACTTAGTCTTGTTTGTATAATCAGCGCCGGAGTGTATGGACATTTCTTATGGCTATATTGGATTGGGGTTTTAGTTTTTGGTGGCATGCTTATCTATCAGCATTCGCTTGTAAAACCAAATGATCTTAGCAAGATCAATATTGCATTCATGAGAGTAAATGGAATTGCTTCTGTGATTTTTTCAATCTTTGTTCTATTAGATCTATTCATCACTAAAATAAAATTTCCCCTTTAGGGGCTAGGGATATGGCAAGAATTCTTTGTATTGATTATGGTGGAAGGCGGACAGGTATTGCCGTTACTGATCCATTTAAAATGATTGCCACGGGATTAACAACGGTTGACTCTAACGAACTCATCGCCTTTTTAAAAAAATATTTTTCGCGGGAAGAAGTTGAACTCATCGTAATTGGTGAGCCAAAAAATTTAGATAATTCTGATACGCATGCAACACCTCTGGTGAAAGAGGCTATAAAAAAATTGAAGAAAGAATTTCCGCACATTCCTATTCAAACCGTGGATGAAAGATTTACTTCTAAAATGGCTAAGCAGGCTATGATAGATATGGGAATGAAAAAAAAAGACAGGCAAAATAAAAGAACAGTAGATGAAATTGCAGCTACCATGATGCTGCAGGAATATCTCCTGCGCATTTCTTGATTTCTGATTTATTGATTTAGATATTGGATAGATCATTATATTTTAACTTTGTTTTCAAATTCATAAAATCAAAAATCACTAAATCAGAAATAATAATGATTCTTCCCATTGTAGCTTACGGTTCCCCGGTATTAAGAAAGGTTTGTAAAGACATTTCGCCTGATTATCCTCAATTGGATACGCTTATTGTAGACATGTGGGATACAATGTATAACAGTAAGGGCGTAGGTTTGGCTGCACCTCAAATAAATAAAGACATCAGGTTGTTTGTGATGGATAGTGTGCAAATAATTGAAAGCCTGGATGAGGAAGAAAAAAAAGACTATCCAAATGATGAAGGTTATAAAGGCGTTTTTATTAATGCACATATCTCTTCCAAAGATGGTGAAGACTGGGCTTACAACGAAGGATGTTTGAGCATTCCAAAAATACGGGAAGACATTTACCGCAAAGAAGAAGTTACCATAGATTTTGTAGATGAAAAATTTGAGCCACATACAAGAATTTTTAACGGCATTACCGCCAGGGTGATCTTACATGAATACGATCACATTGATGGAAAATTATTTATTGACCTGCTGGTTCCTTTAAAAAGAAAATTGCTGAAACGCAAACTGGATGATATCACTAAGGGAAAAATAAGCGTTGATTATAAAATGGTTTTTACTGTATAACTTTCTCATTAAACCCTCTTCATTTTATATTCTAAATTTGCAGCATGTCTAAAAACATCTTTGCTGCCTTTATCTTTTTTTTACCGTTGGCACTTTTAGCACAAAATAAAAATGATACCATTGTAAATATCGAAGGAAAGCTTATTACTCTTTCAGAAGTTGTTGTAAATAACAAAATAAATGTACCAGCATTTATTAACAGGGTAAGATCAGATACTACTTTTTTTAAAGCCTTTAGAACTTTACACATAATAGGTTTTTCAGCAATCAATGATGTAAAAATGGTAAATAACGACCAGGAAATAAAAGCATCCCTAAGAAGTAAAATAACACAAACAAGAAATAATAATTGCAGAAGTATGGAAGTGGTTGAGGAAAGTACAACAGGTAATATGTATAATGAGAATAAAAATTTTAATTACTACACAGGCGAAATGTATGCAGGCCTTTTTTTCACCAAAGGAACTATTTGCGGAGAAGACAACATTATTAAAGGACACGATGTTTCTGCAGCGGGGCTAAGCGGAATGGAGAAACATAAAGCACAATTAAAAATGTTATTTTTTAATCCGGGGAAGCAAATAAATGGACTTCCTTTTATCAGCGGTAAAACTGCCATCTTTGACAAGGACATGGAAGATAAATATGACTTGAGTATTGACATGGAAGAGCACAACAAAACAAGCTGTTACATATTTACCATTAAAGCAAAACCGGAGAAAAAAAGTGAAGTGGTGATAGATGAAATGACGACATGGTTTAATGACAAAACATTTGAAATTGTTGCCCGCAATTATTCATTAAGTTATGATGCGGGCATATATGATTTTAATGTGCAAATGCAGGTTGAGCTTATTAAATTTGGAGAGTATTTAGTTCCTTCTTTAATAAGATATAACGGCAACTGGAAGGCTATTTTCAAAAAAAGAGAAAGAGGAATTTTTACAGCAACGCTTTTTGATTTTGTAAAATAATATGAATGCCAACCCTCCAGCTGCTTATAAAAGGAAAAGTTCAGGGTGTTTTTTATAGGGCAACAGCTAAAAAAGTTGCAGATAAATTCGGTGTTACCGGGTGGATAAAAAATACAAAAGATGGTAATGTAAAGGTGATGGTAACTGGCACCAGGGAGCAATTAGATGAATTTACGGAATGGTGTAAACAGGGTCCTGATAAAGCTGCAGTTGATAATGTAAGCGTTATTGAAGAAGATGAAACTGTATTCGGCGATTTTGTTGTTATAAGAGGATGATGAAGTTAATTGTTTATATCAACTGTAAATGTTTTTATAGAACATGTTGTACTTTCACAATCAATTTTATTCATAAAACTTTAGCATGAAAAACAGAATAAGAAAACATAGTAACTATTTATTGTTAATCATATGTTTGGTTTTTGTTTCAACATCAGTTGCAGCCAAAAGTGATAAAAAAGATTTTTATCAAATAAAAATTTACTATTTAAAAGATAATGCACAGGTTGCTGCTGTTGACCAGTTTTTAAAAAATGCTTATTTGCCTGCCTTGCATCGTGCAGGCATAACTAAAGTGGGCGTATTTAAACCTTTTACAAACGATACTGCGCAGGTTAAAAAAATATATGTTTTTATTCCGTTTCATTCATTAAATGAATGGAAAAAATTGCCGGAAGCGCTTGATAAAGATGAGTCGTATCAATCTTCTTCTAAAGATTATACAAGAGCTGCTTTAGATAAAAAACCTTTTGAACGTACTGAATCAATTTTGCTGGATGCATTACCCATGCATACACATTTTGAAATGCCCGGTTTAAAAAATCCAATATCAGAAAGGATCTACGAATTGAGAAGTTATGAAAGCCCTACTGAATATCTTTATAAAACAAAAGTAAAAATGTTTAATGAGGGTGGAGAAATAAAATTATTTAAAAGGCTTGAGTTTAATGCTGTTTTTTATGCAAGCGTTGTATCTGGAAGTAAAATGCCAAATCTTATGTACATGACAACTTTTGAAAACATGACAGAACATGATGCACACTGGAAGGCCTTTGGCAGTTCTCCGGAATGGAAAAGTTTAATTGCAATGCCTGAATATGAAAGTAAGGTTTCTGTATCTCATATTGATGCTGTTTTAATGCACCCCACTGATTATTCTGATATTTAGTTTTGCTAATGAAATGCTCTTATAACTATCTTATTTAAAACCTTTTCAGATTTTAATAAAAAAACTGCTTAAAAATATTTTAACCTTTAAGTAAATTTATTTTTCAGGATTTAGAACTGCCTTAATATAGTTTTGCAGATTAAGATATTTTTTTGCTGTTAGTTGAAGATCCTTTACTGTAATAGCATTTACCTTTTTTGCATAATCGTAAATCCACATCGGATCGTCACGTTCAATCCATGACATTGAAAGTACATTAAGCCAATGATCATTGTCTTTCAATTGATCCTCATTTTGTTTTTTCAAAGTCTCTTTTACTTTATCAAGATCTTTCTGTTCAACTCCATTGTTCTGCGCATTTTTAATAATATCAAAAAATGATGTGATCACCTTACTAACATTTTCCGGCGCACAGGGGAAACCTGCGCTGATACTATAATGGTTGTAAGGCCGCTTGGTAAGAGCGCCTCCCATTCCACCACCATAGATCAGGCTTAATTCTTCTCTTAATTTTTCTATGATCTTTATATTAAGCGCTGCTGTAAGCACTTTAATTTTCATATCTTCTTCCTTGCTATAAGGAGCTTCTCCGGTAAAAAGAATAGTTACCCGGCTCTGTTTTGCAGCTCCTTTATTCACTGATATATCAACAATTCCTTTCAACGGCCTTAACCCTTCGTCAGTAAATTTATTTTCTTTGCTTTTGGAGGGTAGACTTCCCAGGTAAGTCTCCAGCAAAGGTTTTATTTTAGCTGCATCAATATTGCCGACAAATGTAAAATGCATGCCATAAGCATTTCCATACAAGCTTTTGTAAATTGAGAAAACTCTATCAAGACTTATTTTATCAAAATCAGAAGCATTCGGTAAACTGGGTGCCCACGGATTATTTTTATATTCAGCCTTTGCGATTGTATCAGAAAAATAATTTCCCGGGTTGTCTTTTAAGTTTTGTACAAACCCTTTTTGTGTATTAATAAAAGATTGAAATAATTTTTCATCTTTTTTAGGTTGGGTAAAGTATAAGTTTACCAGTTGCAAAAATGTTTCAAAATCTTTTACGCTGCTGCTACCCTGTATTCCCTCATCATAAGGATTCATGTAGGGTTGAACCGTTACTGTTTTACCGGCAAGAAATTTTCGCAGGTCTGTTGGTGTGATATCTTTAACCCCCATTTGCTGAACGATAGTTGCTGCGTTTTGTGCATTTTCTTTATCCGCAAGTGTATAGTTATGTGTGCCTCCCCAGCGCCATGCATCCATTTGTATATCATCATTTTTAAAATCAGTAGGCCTAAGCGTAATTGTAATTCCATTACTAAGTATAAGATCAGTTGTGCCCAATGCGGCATTCTTTTTTTCACTGATGATTTTGCCCGATGTTGGTTTTTTATCCATTAATGAATTTGCCATGGTCTTTTCCTGGTAAGGTTTTACAGGCAATTGATGGGCAGTTGCCACCAAGTTTATCAACTCGCTGTTGGATGGTAATTTTGCAGCATCTTTTTCAGGAGAAAGATGTAGCAAAATTACCATCCAACAGCGAGTTGATAAACTTAGTGGCATCTGCCCATCAATTGCCTGTAAATCCCTATCAGGAAAAGACCATGGCAAATTCATTAATGGATAAAAAACCAACATCGGGCAAAATCATCAGTGAAAAAAAGAATGCCGCATTGGG
>JBKJSX010000156.1:0-2688 GCA_046594375.1 Chitinophagaceae bacterium | reverse complement strand
TACAAAGAAACCTATAGTAGTAAGAACAAGTCTAAAAGCAATAGAAACTGAATTACCGCCCAATAAGTTTATCAGGATACACAAATCATATATAATTGCTATTTCTGAAATAACAGCTGTACGTAAGAACAGTGTTTTTATAAAAGAAATGGAATTGCCTGTTGGGGAAACATTTCGTAATGCCATTGAAAAACTTACCAAAAAGGAATTATAATTTTTCTAATTCCGGCTGCACTTTTTTCATGGCTTTTCTTTGCCATAAAAAGAAAAATCCCCAACAAATGCTTGTAAAATGTACTGCCTGATAACTGATTTTTCTCCATAGTAGATAATCAGCTTTTGCAGCATCCGTTTTTATAAATATTAAACCAATAAGCGAGGGAACTATTGTGAGCAACCCTATTACTTTTATGATTAAAGGAAAAGGGGTGTAAAAGAGATTAATATCATAGAAGGTAAAAGGAAGTAAAAAGAAGATGCCAAAATATCAACCCCGACTGTTTGTTCCGCAAAGTCCTTAGACAGAAAAAATACCCCCCACGCAATAGATAACAATGTATATCCTGCCGCAGCCATATCCCAACTCTCTCTTGCCATTTTCATTGCAAGTAAAATAGTTCCGGTAATAAAAATAGAATCTACCAGTTTGAAAACAATCTCTCTACCCTCTTTATCAAAGACATCCGCTACAAATCCCAAAACAATTGCAAGAATAAAACATATAAGTTGAGCAATAACAACTTGCTTGTCTGTCTTTTCATGATGATTCATAAACATAATTTTAGTAAAAATAAATTAAGCTGACAATATTGCTTCAACAATTTATGGTGCTCGAAGGGATAAGCTGTTAATGGTAACTGTCTTGCTGATGTTATAAGTGATGATGATAAGAATTCCGTCAGCGGGGGTGGGTGCGCTGTGCGTTGGGATTTTTAGCTCTTTGCAAGGTTGGCTTTGTGTCGGGGTTTTGTGTGCCTTGCAATGTGGGATGAAATTGATGATATACTTGGAATAGACACTAACTCTATGAATTCTTTTAGGTGAGCATCAGTATTATCAAATATATTTTTCGTAAGATGTACTTTAGCTCACCTGAAGTTCGTCCATTTAAAAGTTGAATTAATTTCTGTAAATGTTGATGAGGTGTACAGCAATATCCAGAATGAAATTTTATTTAGAATTAACGGATGGGTTTTATCTTATAAATATTTTCAGTTTGTTGTCAGGTTTTAAAAATATTAATAATCAGACCATTCTATTAAGATGTAATCATATTTCTTTTCATTTATGTAACTTTCAAATTTTGTCTTACGAGTTATGTTTTTATCTTTTGTAGTAAGAAATCTCCTTCTTAAAGTGCTTTGTGTTCGCGAAACACCAAGTTATTTAACTCATCTTTAGTAAGCCCTGCGTATCCTCTTTTTCCCTTACCATACACATGTCTCCACGATTAAGCCAAATTTCTTTAATTTTTTGTCCTGCTTCTTCTGGTGTAATCCTGATATACCTGTAAAAATCTCGTAAGCTTTTATGCCCCTTTATTTTCATAATGAGATCAATAGGTGTTCCTGCTAAAAATTCATTTGTACAAAAGGAACGGCGGCAGGTATGAGAAGTAATCCAACCATATTTTGGTTTAACCGTTATTATATCACAATTGCCTTTTTTGTGAGAAAACTTTATCAGTTGGACAATACCTGAAAATTTTGCAACTTCTTTGATGTAATAATTAAAATCGCTGTTAGTGATTTTTGGAATATTCCTCTTAAACTCGTTGATAAAAATTGAATATGCTTCGTCTCTTAAAGGAATGACAACCCAGTGATCTGATTTGTCCTGTTTTTTATACAACATTCTGTTTCGTACATCTTCTGTCTTGATGTTTGAAAAATCAGAAAAACGTAATCCTGTTAAACAACCAAAAACAAATAAAGCCCGATACTTACAAAGATGTGGATAAGCGGACAAATCAATTTGATAAATGCGGATAATTTCATCCCATGTTAAATAGACTGCATCGGATTCTTCATCAAGTATTTTAAAATCGTCCAGGTTAATTGGTTCAATAATTTTACGGCGAATTCTGTTGCGCAAAAAAATTCTTAGCTGTTTTATCGTTTTACCCACCGTGCTAATTCTAAATCCTTTTATAAGCTCTTTCCTACGGCGTTGCACATGCTCATACATCATGTACTCTACAAATTCTTCATAGAAATTGAAATCGAATGATTCGAATGTTATGACTTTTTCTCGATAGTTCTCAAAGGCTTTTAATGTGTCCCTCATGTTCCTATACACATTGAGCATTTTTGGAGTTACTTGCTTTGTTTTAGATTTTATGTATTCGTCAATTTGGAAAAATACATCGAGATTGACTTTAGGTTGATCTGCGTCCTTTACTTTCTCTTCAAGCTGGGATAAGTCAAAGTCCGGCTTGAATAACCTTTTCAAAAATGAAAGAGGATCCTCAATCTTCTTCTTAGCTGCAAAAGTCAAAATATCTTCGGCAATACGAATAGAGCTTTGTAATTGCTCATTCAATTGTTCAGCATTACCATAACAAGGCGGCAGGTCAGTATTTATTCTAAGTCGTTTTAGATTCCAGTAATTGGGAGGAATGGTAATGCCTGAATTTAGCAGCGTCCTTTTTTCAAGAGAATGACAATACTGGATAAAAATGATGCTTGT
>JBKJSX010000260.1:0-3990 GCA_046594375.1 Chitinophagaceae bacterium | reverse complement strand
TTTCGGCAGCGTCAATCTGACGCCAAGCTAAATTTAATGACTTTAAATATAGTTTTTCTAACTCTGCAGATAAGGTATTATAAACCAGATTATCTTGTTTAAGCTCTTCATTTATTTGAGGAACTCCAGTCCAATTCATTTGGCCTGGACATTCAAATGAAGCTGCATCTAATGCAATACTTTTTGTCCAAAGTAATTCACCAAATTGTGCAGATTTTGCTTTAATAATTAAGTTACCTCCTAATGTTATTTGTCCGTACATTTTATGTGTGTATGTTGTCGGCGCATTTTTGTTTGTTAATAATTCAACGAAGCTTGGGGAATGTGTAATGGTACTATACTTTCTGTTAGATTGAGGATTTAGTTCAATCCCAATTTCTAAAATAAAACTTGAATTTAGTTTATCGTTATAGGTCATCTCATCTCTGGATCCGAATGGTCCTCGAATTGTAAATCCCTTTGCAGTTAGCAATTCATCGAAATCAGTTGCCATCCGTACTGCCATTTCATTAAATGGATCGACAAAGTATTCTGGATTTTTACCTACATATGTCGGTTTCACCATTGCTATTGTAATGTTTGTAGTTCCTGATTGTACTCTTGAAGGTGGGGCAAAATCAAATTTAGCCGGGACTCTTTCCACAAGAACAGGTGCTTGTGACGTAGTTGTGTTTCTTGTAGGGCTGCATCCAAAAAGAAGTAATAAAATTGTTGCGTAAAGCAATATAGTTGTCTTTTTCATAAACAATTATTTTTTTAAGGTTTAGATAGTTTTGTAAATCAGAGCTAATGTAAATCATTTTACATTGTAAACCGATACGTTTACAATAATTTTTTTAAATAACTCAACCTTGCAAGCCTTATTAATTGGCTTGATGACTAAAGATAATTTTCTTAAGAAATTAGGGAAAAATGTAACCCGGTTAAGGGAAGAAGCAGGTATTAGTCAAACAGAATTGGCATTACGCTGCGATAAAGATCGACAAAATTTAAATCGCTTGGAAAAAGGCAGAATAAATCCATCAGCCTATTATCTTCTTGAAATTGCGAATGAATTAAATGTTCCTTTAAAAGAGTTATTCGATTTCGAATAAAGATTACTAAAATCCTAAAATCCTTTAATCTTATAAATCATAGTTCCAGACAAATTATTTCCTGTTTATTGTGCAACCCATGCTGCGGCTTTCTTTTAAAACAACATCTTTTCCTGAAAGCATATTGTTAACAGCTTCTTTTAAATGCTGGCGTGTAACCCTATTGGCATCAGAAGGATTATTATCAATAGCGCCGTGATAAACTAATTTCAAATTTTTATCAAACAAAAAATTCTCAGGAGTACGATTGGCACCAAAGGCATCTGCTATTTCACTGTTCTTATCAACTACATAATACCAGTCATATTTTTGGGTCTTTGCATATTGCCGCATAGCAGCAAGACTATTCCCTCCATCACGGTCACCTTCATTAGAGTTCAATAAAATCACACCAATATTATTTTGCATTGCATATTTACAAATTGCTCTTGTTCTTTCCTGGTTCTTTACTACATAAGGACATGTATTACATGTGAACATCACTAACAAACCATTTTTTCTGGCTGCATCTTTCATACTGATATCTTCATCACGTATATCTTTCATGGTAACATCCCCTTTGGGTAATGCGCTGCCAATAGGAAGTACACTGCTAATTTTAAATGCCGCTATTGCTGTTACTAACATGATGGCGGAAGAAATGAAGATGATCTGTTTCATGTTGCAAAATTTAGAATGCTAATGTAAGAAATAAGTATATAAATGCATGTACCGTTTATGTATCAACGTGTGCAGGAGAGTGCTTTTCTTCCAGTTTTCTCATCTCGGCCATTGCCCGTAGTGAGTTGATGCTTACATTAAATTCAAAGCCTATGAGGATAACCATGGCGTTGATAAAGATCAATGTGCCCAATGCTATGATGGTTCCAATGGAGCCATACAAAACATTATACCTGTCAAAATTATTGAGGAAGGCAGAGAAGCCAAATGTCGCAATTATACTTAGTGTTGTGGCAATGATGGCACCGGGAGAAACCAACTTCCATCGTTTTTCCATTGAAGGTGCATATTTGTAAATAAAAGCAAATGAATAAAAAACCAGTGCAATAATAAATATCCATTTACCGTAAACAATCATATCTCTCAATGCGACATTTTGTACCCCTACCATTTTTAAAATATTACTCTGCATTAATAAAAGCACCAGGCATACCATCAAAAGGCTGTACAGAATTGCTGTTAATTTTATTGCTACCCAACGTTTATCTAAGCCCTTTCGCTTTTCAAAACCCAAATAATTTTTATTGAAAGAACGCATTACACCCATCATTGCATTGGATGCGAAGAACAATAACAGGATAAAACCAAAGGATAAAATACCGATCTTAGAGCCTTCAAAAAAAGAATCAACAAATTTTATTAAGCCTCCATTATAATTTTTTGCAGGAACCATGTCATTGATCAGTCCATGCAATTGTGCCTTGATCCCCTTTTTAGAAACAAAAGGCAGGTTCGGAATCAGTGTAAATAAAAAAAGACAGGTAGGAGGAATTGACATTGTAAAATTAAAAGAGATGGCAGAAGCTCTTTCTGTTAATCCTGATACCCGTAACTGTTTCCTGAAAAATTTTATTACTTCATAAAGCGGTACTCCCTGAAAGCCAGGCAACACCCAACTCTTACTCTTATTTGACAAATATATTAATGGATGAAGATTTACTATGATACGTGTTAGTTTTACCAAAACTATTTTATTGAAAAGTGATTTAAGAATGTACGATGTAAGATAATTTATTCGCTCGTACTTATTCATCATAGATCAAACATCAAAAAATCGGACATCTTACATCTCACATTGTAGATTTACCGCTTTGCTTCCATTAAACTATCCAGTGCATGTTGATACTCCTTAGCATATTTCAAATGTTCCTCATAGCTTGAAGCAAAATTTGAATAGCCTGAAAAATCTGCCTTCGCAACAAAAAATAAGTACTCAGTTGAAGGCGCATTTAAAACTGCATCGATCGTTTTAACAGAGGGTGTACAAATAGGTCCCGGTGGTAATCCTGCCACCAGGTAAGTGTTGTAGGGTGAAGGTATCCTTGTGTGTTTTTGATAAATACGTTTCAACCCAAAATCTTTGAGAGCAAATTTTACAGTAGGATCTGCCGAAAGCCTCATTCCTTTTTTTAAACGATTTATGTAAACACTCGCGATCTTTCCTTTGTCCTCCGGTTCGTTTGTTTCTTCTTCAACAATAGAGGATAATGTGTATACTTCTATTTCAGAAAGATTTAGTGCAGCAGATTGTGTTTTTCGTTTCTTATTCCAGAATTTTTGCTGCTCTGTAAATAACTTTCTAAAAACGGATGAGATTGTATTGTTCCATTTTAATGTATAAGTATTGGGAATTATTGCTGTCATCACGGTGTTGCTGTCGAGGTTATATTTCGAAAGTGAATCAATGTTATTTAAAAATTGGATAACAGATATTGAATCACTTTCAAAATTATTGCCCAGCTTTTTTGCGAGGTCTTCTTTTGTACGCAGTTTTGTGATAACTAAATTTACGGGTGATTGATTGCCCGAACGCAGCATTCGCAATAGGTTTACAAGGCTCATCCCATCTTTTATTTTATACCTACCAGGTTTTATTCCTTTATCATAGTTAAGATATTTTGCAACCTTATCAAACCAAAACGTACCCGAAATAATATTCCTGCCAAGTAAACTATCTTTCACTGATTGATATCCCGATCCTGTAGATATATAAAAATATTTTGCTGTGGGTTCTTTTATAGTTGGACCAAATAACATCCAGGCGGAATATCCAATAACAACGATCAGCAGGACGAAGATGTATAAAACATATTTTCTTTTATTTTTCATCGGAAGTGTATGTACTAAAATTATGCAACAAAAGAATGTTGTTAATAAAAAACCCTGTCGTTAAAAG
>JBKJSX010000083.1:0-7955 GCA_046594375.1 Chitinophagaceae bacterium | reverse complement strand
AAGTTTACTTTAATGGAAAACTGGATAGAAAATATCTCTCAGAAATTGTATTTAAGGATGAAAAGAAATTGGAATTACTAAATTCAATTGTACACCCTGCTACTTTACTTGATGCTGCTGAATGGATGAAAAAACAAACGTCGCTTTATGCAATTAAAGAGGCTGCTTTAATATTTGAAAGTGGATCAAATAAAGCCCTGGATTTTGTGATTGGCGTTGAATCCCCACTCCCGCTGCGTTTGCTAAGAGCAATGAAAAGGGATAAAATTACTCATGACCAGGCAATGGCAAGAATAGAAAAACAAATGGATGAAGAAACAAAAATTGGTTTGTGTGATTTTGTTATTGTAAATGATGAACAACAAATGATTATTCCACAAGTTTTAGAATTACATCAGAAATTCTTAAAGATGTAATCCGGCATTTTTTAATCTACTAACTTTCCCAAACCTTCTTTAATTCTTTTAAAACCTTCTTCAATATTTTCCATACTGTTGGCAAAAGAAATGCGAATACATTTTGGTTCGCCAAATGCGGCTCCAGTTACAGTAGAAACATGACATTCATTTAAAAGATACATGCAAAGGTCATCGGCGTTTTTAATTACTTCTCCATTATATTTTTTGCCGAAGTATTTATCAACTTCAGGGAAAACATAGAACGCTCCATCAGGTTCAATACAATTTATTAAAGGAATGTCTTTCATTAATTCCATCACCTTTTGTTTGCGCACTTTAAATTGTTTTACCATTTGATTTGTAGGCTCCAGGGATGAACTTAATGCAGCTATAGTAGCTCTTTGAGTAACAGCATTGGCACCACTTGTAATTTGCCCCTGCACTTTATCACATGCTTTTGCAATCTCAGCGGATGATGCAGTGTAGCCAAGCCTCCAGCCTGTCATAGCAAAGCCTTTGCTTAATCCATTAATAATTATTATCCTGTCTTTTAATTTTTCAAATTGTGCAATGCTTTCATGTTTGCCAACATAATTTATGTACTCATATATCTCATCACTGATGATAAATATATTTGGATATTTTTCAAATACATCAGTAAGATTATTTAATTCCTCTTTGCTATACACAGTTCCTGATGGATTGCATGGAGATGAAAAAATAAAAAGCTTTGTCTTATCAGTAATTGCAGCTTCTAGTTCTGCAGGTGTAATTTTATATCCGTTTTCTAAAGTTGTATTTACAAATTTTACTGTTCCTCTTGCAAAGCCTGCGATGGCTGAATAACTAACCCAATAAGGAGTAGGAATAATAATTTCATCTCCTTCATCAAGAATGCTTAAAACAACATTAGCAATACTTTGTTTTGCACCTGTACTTACCACAATTTGATCAGGTGTATAATCGAGGTCATTATCTCTTTTAAATTTATCGCAGATTGCCTGCCTTACATCAAGGTAGCCCGCAACCGGGGGGTAATGAGTCCAGTTATCATCAATCGCTTTTTTTGCAGCATCCTTAATGTGTTGAGGTGTATCAAAATCGGGTTCTCCCAAACTTAGTCCTATAATATTAATTCCTTTGGCAGCCAGTTCTCTGCCAAGCTTAGCCATCTTAAGTGTTTCGGGTTCTGAAAACCTGGATAGTAGTGATGAAAGTTGCATGTAATTTTTTAATTAGGGGCAAAAATACTTTATTATTTTTTTTTGCCATCATGCTCTTACAGTTCCGGTGTGAGCCAACTTTAATTTTATGGACGGACCCTGACAGCCAGACCATTTATTTATCATATATCATTTTAAAGGTAGAAAGATCAGGATAGTATGTACGTTTTCTTTTCGCATCATACTCATACATTACTTTTCCTAAATTTTTCATGAATGGATTTCCAATGGTTTCATAATCGTATTTATCATCATTCATTACACCGTCCTTATTACAATAAATTTCTGCTGATAAAAAAAATTCTATGTTTTTGTCAAAGTCTGCCACATAGGCTACATCAATCATTTGCCCGTATGCATCACCTATTTTATTAAATATTCTTATGTTTTTTGGCAGGCTGCCTTTTTGTGCACCATACAATAAAAACTTGCCATACGCATCCTGGTAATTTGCAGAATCATAAGGAGGAAAATTTGTTTCGGGTGGAAACTGCGACATGTATTTATACAGGAATTTAAAATCATCCGGCGTAAGATTAAAACGTTGATTTGCCAAAACTGTATTAGGAAAAATTACGCTACGCAAAATATTATGAAGCGATTCCAAAGTGATCCTGTTCTTCTTTGAAAAATTCATTGGTGTATTAATAATCTGGTTGCCGCTATAATAAGATTTTCCCAACGAGTCATTTCTATCTGCATATTTGGTTTGATTAAATACCAAAGGTTGCTGATACAAAACATTGTTGTTGGCATCTAAAAATTTTATAGGATTTGTATGCCTGTTCTCATCTTCGCTTAAAGCAACTTGCAACCTGTGCAAAATTTGTGCTTCGGTGTATCCTTTCTTGTGCAACTGGTCATTTAAATATTCCTGTCCTAAAAATTCGTACAGCCTATTCATCGCATCATTGTCACTTACTAAAAAGATTTTCTTTATATAACTGGCGATCGTTGGCCTGCCATCAGATGTAAGCGGATCGTTAATTACAGCTGTTTGTCCGGTGTATGCTGCATCTGTTATCATTGTAGTATTCTTATCAATCCCGGATGCTTTCAATTCATTCAATCTTTGTAAAGCAAGCAAAGCGGTTGGCAACTTAACAGTTGATGCAGGATAAAAATATCTTGCAGGGTTTACATTAAAATAATAACTGGTAAGTTTTGGTAGATTGTTCTTTCCTCTATCGATCTGTGTATAAATTATCTGAACGTTCCAATCTTTCCTATGTGCAAGAACGCTGTCAAAATACTGCGGATATTTCTTCAAAAGATCTTCCAGAAGTGCATCCGTTTTTGTACCATCCGGCGTAACTATCGTAGGTGTTTTTGGAATAATCACTTCAGTCTGAATTTTTTTTACGGAGTTACATGCGGCGAAGATCATAATAACCAGCAATCCATAGAATCTAGTTTTGAGATTTTTCATGATTGCCAAAAATATACAAAAGCTTGTCCCGAAAATCACATAATTATTTAAAAACGATTCCAAAACTTCATAATTCACTACCTACTTTCAGTATCAAACCTTATCTTTGCGCACTTCTAAAATTTAATTCATGAGACTGAAAGGTTTGGTTTGGTTTTTCGCTGTCACTCTAATACTAATTTCCGTTTTCCAGCTATCCTTTACGTGGGTAGTAAATAGCCACGAAAGCGCTATGAAGGCAAGGGCAGATAAACAAGTAAGGTTAGTTCATCCCAATGCCAAGGGTAATGAAAAAGATGATTTAGTAAAGGCAAGATTGTTAAGACTGCTTGACAGCACAAAGGATACAAAAATATATCCTGTACTCGGTACTACTTATCAAAAAAGCAAAGAGAATGAATTAAATCTTGGTCTTGATCTACAGGGTGGTATGAACGTTACTATGGATGTAAGTCTTGAGGGAGTTATAAAATCTATAAGCAACAATCCTAAAGATCCGCAACTATTAAATGCTTTAAGCGAGGCGACAAAGCTTAAGCAAAACAGCGATGCTGATTATATAACATTATTTAGAGAAGCTTTTAAAAAGCAGAATCCAAATGCTAATCTTGCATCTCTTTTTGCAGGTGCAGGAAAAAGTATCAAGGTTACAGATAGTGATGATAAAGTAACAGAAGATATAAGAACGATCGCAAATGGCGCTGTTAAACAAACGTATAAAATATTATTACAGCGTATTGACAAGTTTGGTGTTGCTCAGCCTAATATCAACCTGGATGAGAACAAAGGTATTATTACTGTTGAGCTTGCCGGTGTTCAGGATGCTGAAAGGGTTAGAAAATTATTGCAGTCATCGGCACATCTTCAATTCTGGGAAGTTTATAATATTGGTGAGATCTCAAAAAATATTGAAGATGCTGATAAAGCATTGCAGAATTATCTAAATGGAGTTGCTCCTGATACAACAAAACATGTTACTGATACTTCGAAAAATTCAAAGGATACTTCTAAAAATGTTTTGGCTAAAAATGATAAGCCACTTGTTAGTGCGATTCGTTTTATAGGACCCCAGCAGGATAAAAGCGGAAAGCAAATGTATTCATCTGCAATTGCATCGCTTGAATTAAAAGATACTGCCAGAGCGAATGAATATTTAAACCTTGATGTTGTAAAAAATAATTTTCCGGGGAACCTTAAATTTTTATACGGAATTGAAGAGAAGGATGAAAAGAGCGGGAAAAAATTTGTTTCTCTTTATGCCATTAAAACTATACCGGGAAGTGATAAAGCAAAACTGGAAGGTGATGGTGTAGAAGAAGCCAGCCAGCAATATGATGACAGAAGCAGACCTTCTGTAAAAATGCAGATGACACCATCCGGAAGCAGAACGTGGGGAAAACTAACTACAGATAATGTTGGAAAACCCATTGCAATTGTTCTTGATGATGTAGTTTATTCAGCGCCAAATGTAAACGGCCCCATTGAAGGCGGCAACTCTGAAATAAGCGGAAGCTTTACTGTTGAAGAAGCGCAGGATCTTTCCAATATTTTAAAATCAGGTAAACTTGATGCACCCGCAAAGATTGTGCAGGAGCAGGTTGTAGGCCCCACATTGGGTAAAGAAGCCGTTAATGGCGGAGCAAAAGCATTTGCCATATCGTTCTTAGTGATCTTTATTTTGATGCTGATATATTATAATACAGCAGGCTGGGTTGCCAATATTGCTTTGATATTAAACTTGCTATTTACCATAGGTGTGTTAAGCGCTTTAGGTGCCACATTAACCGCCGCAGGTATCGCAGGTTTGGTGCTCACGATAGGTATGGCAGTGGATACTAACGTAATTATTTTTGAAAGAATAAAAGAAGAACTTACACGAGGGAAAAGTTACCAGCAAGCTGTTAATGATGGATACCGGCGATCGCTTGCACCGGTTATTGATGCTCACGTAACAACATTTCTAACAGCCGCTATCCTTTATTATTTTGGATTAGGCCCGGTAAAAGGTTTTGCAACAACACAGATGCTGGGTATTGCGCTTTCTTTGTTCTGCGGAATTTTATTATCAAGGTTAGTAACTGATGTTTGGACAAATAAGCAAAGACACTTTACCTATTTCACCGGCATTTCAAAACGAATTTTTAAACATGCGAAATATAAATTCATCGAATACAGGAAGGTGGCTTACGGAATTTCAGTAGTTGTATTAATACTAGGCGTTGCCTCCTTCTTTAATGGATTCCATGAAGGTGTGGAATTTAAAGGTGGAAGAAGTTATACAGTTCAGTTTGATAAACCTGTACAAAATGACGCAATACGAAATAGCTTAAGAGACCAGTTTGCTGGTGACTATCCTGTTATTAAAACTGTTGGCGACAGCAAACATTTAAATATAACAACTTCTTTTTTGAAGGGGAAAGAAAATGCTGACAGTATTGTTGAAACACGTTTGTTCATGGGCTTGAAAAACTATTTGTCTAATGGAACAACTTATGCAAACTTCACAAATAGGCGATCCTCAAGCAATAATATTCAGGCTTCGCAGGTAGTACAGCCAACTATTTCTGATGATCTTAAAAAAGGCGCAGTACAGGCAACCGTATTTGCACTGCTGGCTATCATTCTATATATATTTATCCGCTTCCGCGATTGGAGGTATTCAGTTGGAACCATCGTCGCCTTGTTACATGATGTATTGGTAACATTGGCTGTTTTCTCTTTCTTTAAAAACATTGTTCCATTCCCGCTTGAGATCGACCAGCATTTTATTGCAGCGATATTAACTGTGATCGGTTTCTCGATGAATGACACGGTGATCGTATTTGACAGGATACGTGAATACAGTAAGAATATGAAAGGGGCAACAAAAACAACTATCATCAACAGTGCAGTAAACGATACATTGAGCCGGACGATCATGACATCATTGACCGTATTCTTAACATTACTTATATTATTTATATTCGGTGGAGAAGTAACAAGGGGATTTGCCTTTGCAATGCTGATTGGTGTGGCTACAGGTACTTACTCATCTATTTTTGTGGCAGCGCCAATTCTTGTTGACTTTGCGAAAAACAAGCCTTTGGGAGCAGCTGATCACGCAACAGAAAATGCAAAGAGGGCAGCAGCCAAGGTTAAAACAGCAAAAGCCTGATTAGGATTTATTTGATTAAAAGATTTTAGGTTTACACCCGTTTAAAAATTTAAACGGGTTTTTATTTTTCATATTCTAATAAACCTTTCTTTTAAATTTTTTACTCCTGTAATAATAAATAATCCTATCATCCATTACTCCAAAAAATGCCAATTCAGACAGCAAATGATGTTCCGCAGCCGCAGGTTTTACTTGCATTGGGATTATTAAATGTAAATCCACGGGAATTCAATCCGCCTTCCCAATGTACTTCCATTCCGGTAAGATAAATGCCATGAGCAGGATTTATGATGCATTTAATTCCGTCTATTTCAAATATCTCATCCTTATCTTCTTTATTGTCAAAGCCTAAAACATAGGTCATGCCTGAGCAGCCACCACCCTTCACTCCTACTCTAAGGTATTGCGTGGTATCAAAACCTTCTTCATTGATCAATCTTTTTATTTCATTAACTGCACCTGGAGTAAATGTTACAGGAGCTATAGTTGCTGTATCCATAATTGCAAAATTACAAACGTTTGCCAATGGATGTTTACTTTTACAGGAAAATTTAAGAGTATGTCAACATTTGAGACAATTGTAGTGGTTCTATTGGGTGTAATGCTGTTAGCATTGGTATGGCTTATAACAGAATACAGCGGGATGAAAGCCGCCATTAAAGAAAAGACGGGGATCAATAATGAAACCATAAAACTACGTTTGCAGGCATATGAAAGGCTTGCCCTGCTTGCGGAACGCATTGCTCTTCAAAATTTAATATCAAGGATCCCAAATACGGGCTTTTCAGCAAAACAAATGCAGCAGTCACTTGTAGAAGCTATTAAAACCGAATATGAATATAATATCAGCCAGCAGGTATATGTTTCTCCCGAAGCATGGAGGGCGGTAAATAATCTAAAAGAACAGAATATATATATCATAAACCAATTAACAACTACATTGCCATTCCAGGCATCTGCCATGGATTTGAATAAACAGATAATTGATTACCTGATTAACAATCCAAAAGCATCTTTACATACTATTGTTTTAGAGGTATTAAATTTTGAAGCAAAAAAAATAATGTAACCCGGTTCCTTAAAGTAGAGTAACTTTTATATTAGTAAATGACTAAAAAATATACAGATTCCGGCATCGAAATTAAAACGATTTATACACGCAACGATGTTTCCAATACCCCTCCACCGGAGGGGCCGGGGGAGGCTCCCTTTACCCGAGGCATCCAGGCTGATATGTACCGTGGTAAACTCTGGACAATGAGGCAATATGCGGGTTTCAGCACCGCGGAGGAAAGTAATAAGCCCTATCAATACCTATTGAGCGAGGGGGTTTCCGGTTTAAGTGTTGCGTTCGACCTGCCTACACAGATCGGGTACGACAGTGATGATGATATGGCCGAAGGAGAAGTTGGTAAAGTAGGTGTGGCCATAGATTCATTAGAGGATATGGAAATGCTTTTTAAGGATATTAAACTGCAGGATATCTCAACTTCCATGACAATAAATGCAACCGCATTTATTTTACTGGCATTGTATGTAGTATTGGCAAAAAAACAAGGTGCAGATCTTTCTAAATTAACCGGAACCATACAAAATGATATTTTAAAATAATATGCAGCAAGAGGTACTTATATCTATCCACCCAGGCCTTCCATGCGCATCATAACTGATGTTTTTAAATGGTATTCCATTTTGGCAGTTCTTTACTGCACCATTCAAAAACATCAGTTATGATCCGCATGGAAGGCCTG
>JBKJSX010000205.1:0-7009 GCA_046594375.1 Chitinophagaceae bacterium | reverse complement strand
GAACTTCATAACAAGCTGGAAGAATTTGCAAGCCATACTGATAGTCTTGAGGAAATTCATGAGAACAAAGAGCAAATCGAAATTTCAAAAGCTTACGAAAGAATGCCTAATCCTGCTTTATTAGCTACTACTGAGTTCATGGATGACAAAGTATATTACCGTAAAAATGAAGACGATCTTTTTAGTTAATACCTGTAAGTTAATTTCTGGTAAACTTTTATATTAATCTTTAGATTAGAAAATATAATTTTAGCGACGATTGTTTTTGATCGTCGTTTTTATTTATGCTCACCGGCAAAAACATATTAATAGGAGTTACTGGCAGCATCGCTGCTTATAAAGCTATTTTATTAGTAAGGCTATTACTAAAAGATGGAGCCGAAGTAAAGGTAATAATGACTCCTTCTGCAAAAGATTTTGTATCGCCACTAACATTTTCTACATTATCAAAAAACGAAGTTTTAATAGATCTGTTTAATGAAATTTCATGGGCTAATCATGTTAACCTTGGTCGATGGGCTGATGTTATGGTGGTAGCACCCTTAAGCTGCAATACCCTTGCAAAAATGGCGAATGGTGTTTGTAATAATCTATTACTGGCTGTTTACTTATCCGCTACATGTCCTGTAATTGTTGCTCCTGCAATGGATGAGGATATGTGGCAGCATCCATCTACTAAATTAAATATTGATAAGATTATTGCTTTTGGAAATAAAGTTATACCGGTAGAAAACGGAGAACTTGCAAGCGGTTTATATGGAGAAGGAAGAATGGCTGAGCCTGATCAAATTCTGCAATACCTGCAGGATTTTTTTTTAAAAAGTAAAGAATTAAAAGGACAAAAAATTTTAGTAACGGCGGGGCCAACTTATGAAGCAATAGATCCTGTGAGGTTTATTGGTAATCATTCGTCAGGAAAGATGGGTGTTGCAATTGCTGAAGAGTTTGCAGAAAGAGGCGCCGATGTTACATTAATTTTAGGTCCATCAAATATTGCTCCCGACAAAAATATTACCGTTGTGAATGTTACTTCAGCTCAGCAAATGTATGATGGCTGTACACACAATTTTTCGGAAAGCAATATAACCGTAATGGCAGCTGCAGTTGCTGATTATATGCCGCAGGATTTCTCATCAAAAAAAATTAAAAAAGCAGAAGATACTTTTTCTCTTGCGCTAAAAAGAACATTTGATATTTTAAAAAAACTTGGCGAGCAAAAACGTAATGATCAAATTATAGTTGGATTCGCTTTGGAAACCAATAATGAAAAAGAAAATGCGTTATCTAAGTTAAAAAAGAAAAATATTGACCTCATAGTTTTGAATTCATTAAATGATGAAGGCGCAGGCTTTGGTACTGACACCAACAAAATTGCTATTTTTGATAAACGTGGAAATGAATTTCATTTTGAAAAAAAATCAAAAAAACTGGCTGCAAAAGACATCGTAAACACAATCATCCAATATAAAAATGCGTAAACTATTTTTTATCATAGTTATTTTTATTCTGATGGCTACCGGCATAAATGCGCAGGAGTTACGGGCAAGAATAAATGTATTATCAAACAGGGTAGGGGGAAATGTAGATAAGAAAACTTTTCAAACCCTGCAGGCAGCATTAAATAATTTTATCAATAATCGCAAGTGGACAACTGATAATTTTTCTTCTGAAGAAAAAATTGATTGCAGTTTTTTATTAAATCTTGAATCTACCAACGATGCAAATGTTTACAAAGCATCACTAACTATCCAATCTGCACGCCCGGTATTTAATTCATCTTATGTATCACCTATAATTAATTTTCAGGATAATGAAATAGTTTTTAAATATTCTGAATTTCAGCAAATGGAATTCAACGAAAATCGAGTCGCAGGAACTGATGCCCTGGCTTCTAATCTTACCGCAGTAATTGCTTATTATATTGACATAATCCTAGGGTTAGATTATGATTCTTTTTCAGCAAGAGGCGGCGATATATATTTTCAAAAAGCTCAAAACATTGTAAACAATGCACCTGATGGCAGAAACATTTCAGGATGGAAAGCATTTGACGGAACTAGAAACCGATACTGGTTGGTAGAGAATTTACTTAACAGCCGCTATACACTTATTCATGATGCTTACTACCGTTTTTACAGGACGGGCATGGATAAATTATATGAAGATGAAATTGTATCACGAAATGAAATTCTAAATGTATTAAGCCTGCTGAATAATTTTAATACAGATAATCCAAACACGATGATCCTCCAGTTTTTCTTCCAGGGAAAAACACAGGAGCTGATTAAAATATTTTCTAAAGCCTCACCTCAGGAAAAAATAAAAGCTTTGGAGTTTCTGCAGAAACTCGATATTTCAAATGCATTAAAATATAAAGATGGATTAAAATGATGAGATGCATTTTAATAATTTCTGTTTCAATTTTGTTTTATTCCTGTAAAGATTCAAAACCATCGGGAATTATTGCGCAAAATAAAATGCAGGAAATATTATGGGATGTTTTAAGAGCCGATGCTCTATCGCAACAACTAAGTAGCAGGGACGCTGCTAAATCATTACCGGCTGAAAATCTAAAGCTTACAAGGCAAGTGTTTTCAATTCATAACATTACCGAAGAACAATTTGAAAAAAGTTATTCTTATTATACACATCATCCCGATATGATGAGAACTATGTTGGACAGCCTGAATGCCCAGAAAACAAGAATGAGTTACGGAGATATAGATGGGAAACATAAAAGATTTTGGGGAGGTGATTAAGTAAACAAATTAGCTAATGATTAAGGTTTTAAAAAATGCAGATGAAGCAATTGCTGATGTAAAAGATGGCGATGTTGTAATGTTGGGAGGTTTCGGATTATGTGGCATCCCTGAAAATTGCATTGCGGCTTTGGTAAAAAAAAATGTAAAGCAACTAACTTGTATTTCAAACAACGCTGGGGTTGATGATTTTGGAATTGGATTAATGCTTCAGCAAAAGCAGGTAAAAAAAATGATCTCATCTTACGTGGGTGAAAATTCAGAATTTGAAAGACAATTATTAAATGGAGAACTTGAAGTTGAATTAATTCCGCAAGGTACATTGGCTACAAGATGTATGGCTGCAGGTTATGGGATGCCTGCCATTTATACTCCCGCAGGTGTAGGTACTGAAGTTGCAGAAGGAAAAGAAGTGCGGGAGTTTAATGGAAAACAATATTTAATGGAATACGCTTTTAATGCAGATTTTGCAATTGTGAAAGCATGGAAAGGCGACACACAGGGAAATCTTATTTATAAAGAAACTGCAAGAAATTTTAATCCTATGATGGCAATGGCAGGTAAGATTACAATTGCTGAAGTAGAAGAACTTTTGGAAGTGGGAAAGTTAGATCCCAATAATATTCATACTCCGGGTATTTATGTTCACCGGATTTTTAAGGGAGAGAATTATCAAAAAAGAATTGAGCATAGGACAGTAAACCCTCACACCCAAAACCATTAAAGGGCCTCTACGAAACATATAAATTTTTGTTGTAAACCTTTATCAGATAATTTGCGTTAATGTAAAATTTGAATTAATTATAAAAATTAAAACTAAGTTTCCCTCAAGGGGACAGGGCATGTTAGATAAAAACCAGATCGCAAAGCGCATAGCAAAAGAATTACAAGATGGATACTATGTAAATCTCGGCATAGGCATTCCCACTTTAGTGGCTAATTATATTCCTCAAAATATAAACGTAATACTTCAATCAGAAAACGGATTACTTGGCATGGGCCCCTTCCCTTTTGAAGGTGAAGAAGATCCTGATCTGATAAATGCAGGTAAACAAACAATAACTACTGTACCGGGTTCGGCATTTTTTGATAGTGCTATGAGTTTTGGAATGATAAGAGCAGGCAAAGTTGATCTCACCGTTTTAGGCGCGATGGAAGTAAGTGATACAGGTGACATTGCGAATTGGAAAATACCGGGAAAGATGGTTAAGGGTATGGGTGGTGCAATGGATCTTGTAGCGAGTGCAAAAAATATTATCGTTGCGATGATGCATACAAACCCTAAAGGCGAATCCAAGTTGTTGCTTCAATGTACATTGCCATTAACCGGCGTGAAGTGTGTGAAAAAAATAGTTACTGAATTAGCTGTATTAGATGTAACAGAAAATGGATTTAAATTATTGGAGCGGGCTCCGGGTGTAACCGTTGAAGAGATAAAAAATAAAACCGCAGGCAGGTTAATTATCGAAGGAGAAATACCTGAAATGATTATATAATTATATTAATCTATGATCGAATTCTTCATAGCATAAAAAACCAATCCAACTGAGTTCTTCACTCCAAAACGCTCCATTAGCCTGTCTTTGATAGCTTCAACTGTTCTTGCGCTTATCTCCATTTTTTGAGCTATTTCCTGTGCAGTAAATTCCATACATACTAAAGTGAGTACTTCTTTTTCCCGTTCACTAATAACAACTTCACTGTTTAAGTTTGGATTAAACTTTTGTTTCGCATAATTTTTTTTGATCAAAACTTTGTTTACAAAATTGTTTAAATAAAAACCTGTACGCATTACGTCATTAATTGCTTTTTTAATTTCAGATGAGTCAGTACTTTTTAATAGATAGCCGTTTGCGCCACTATCCATCAAATGGCCAACAAATCTTTCATCTTCATACATCGTTAAAATAATAACTTTTATTGCAGGAAAATGTTTGTTCAGGTATTTGGTTGTTTCAATGCCATCTTTTACGGGCATTTTCAAGTCCATAAGAATTACATCAGGGCATTCATTGTCTGTTACTTTCTGAACTAGGTCTTCACCGTTTTCAGCTTCAAATACAAATTTAATATTGGTGTATTGACGAAGGGAAAGGATAACTCCCTTTCTAAAAATTTGGTGATCGTCAGCTATTGCGACTTTTATTATTTCCATAACTAAACTACAAGTTACATATAAAACAGCTACAAGCTCTCGTATACGATGATCTACAAATTTAATTTAGCAATAATCACAATGTTTGTATTATTGATTTTCAAACTAACGATTCTTTGGGTATTTCTAAAGTAACTTTATAATATGTGTGAGAAGTATCTATTTCAAATAAGATCCTTCCCTTTAAAACCTTTACCCGGCTTTCAATATTTTTTAAACCCAGTCCTGCCGAATTCTGATTTAGTTTTTCAAATTCTGATTGGATAATCCCCTGACCATCGTGATGAATGCGAAAATAAATATTATCTCCGTTTGTATTCTGTGTTAAATGTATAAAGCCAGAGTTGCTGTGTTTAATAATATTTGTTATAAGTTCCTGGATGATTCTAAACACCAAAAGTTCCTGTTCAAGTTTTAACCGTTGCCTATAGTCATGAAAGCGTGCCGTTGCATTTAAACTACCTGACCCATTGATCTTTTGAAAAAGATCAATCATTGCGGATTCAAGACCAAAATTCTTGAGAGTAGGAGGCATAAGGCTATGCGAAATATTTCTTATTAACTGGATAGCATCGTCAATAATTTGTTTTGCACTGTAAATAGATTGAAGTTGAACGGCGGGCTCCTGGTGAATAAGGTTTTCATTTAAGTACAAACGTGCAGTAGCCAGTAATGGCCCGGCATCATCATGAAGGTCTGCAGCAATCCGCTGTCGTTCTTCTTCCTGTAAACGGATGGATGCCTGCAAAAGTATTTGCTGTTTTTCATCCTCCATCTGTTTCATCTGCAATTGATAGCGGATAACTTTACGTTGATGAAAAATAACGAATACAACAATACCGATGGCCATCACAAACATTCCCAGAGTACCTAAAAATAAAACGCTTGAAATTCCCGGAGACTCTTTTACTTGAAGAAAATACATGGTAGGGTTTAAGACTGTTAATTTAAATTTCGTAACGATTGATTTGGATTCCAATCGGCATTAAGTCTGTCTTCGGGGAATATACTTTGGTTGTTGTTTTTGTTGGGTTTCATGAGCATAGCAACGCCTAGCAAAATTCCTTTTAGAATAACAAAAGAGGAATTTATAATTATATATTGCTTCTGAAATGCTTTATCAGAAATCATGGTTTCAGAATAAATGTAAAGGAAAAAGGTACCAGCTAGATATATTAGGAAAGAAATAATTATCCAAAAATTAATTGTGGAATAAATGGCAAATGTATCTGGTTTTTTAAGTTGGTCAAAAAAGTAATAAATACACATTGCTATTATTAAAACACTCTCAATACCGGCAATTATTGAACTGAATGACGATGAATCTGGTAAAGAAATGTATAATGATAAACTAAATATGCAAAATATAATTATAATTGGAGGAATTATTCTTCGAAGCTTGGTAGTATAAATTACCAGATAAAAAAACGAGGAGAAAAGGCAAAACTCAATAACAGCAAAGATATCGTATAAAAAAAAAGGCCTTAGGTTTGCAATTTGAAATAAATAAAATGCTACAACATCATTTAAAGCTTCATATATGATATAAAAAAAAATTACCCTTAACTCCTTACTTTTATTATTCTTTTGGAATACAAAGAAAAGAATTAAGGGTACTAAAGATGAAAAACTTGCAATATTTTGTAAAATCTTGGTTATGGTATTGGCCATTTACGCCAAATATAAAAAGATAATGCCGAATTTTACAACTATTAGTCAATAATCTCTATTTCATCATTGTTGATCCAAACTCTATCAGCAACAATTGCATTTTGTTTTACGACATCGCCATTGATAGTTACAACAGAGAAGTTTAAGATGTCTTTACCATCAGCATCAACACCTGTGTAAACTAAATGTTCCTGGTTAATTTCTGTCAGGCATTTACGAAAGTTAATTCCTACACAGCCGGGTTGTGCTAAAAGCTGGTCAATAATATTTCTACCAATGTAATAACCTTTTGTTGCCTCAGGATTTGCAGCTGTGAATGCTTTTACTAATTGGATACCTTCAGCTAAACCAATATCTTCACCAACTTCTGCAAGGGTTTTGGTTTCTAAGATTTCATGTTGTTTCATAATTGTAAGTTTTTTTG
>JBKJSX010000138.1:0-9921 GCA_046594375.1 Chitinophagaceae bacterium | reverse complement strand
CTGCTCCATCAAATTTGCAGGTACAGAGAGTGGGCGTATTGCAACAGGAAGTTACTAAAGCACAACAAGCAAATGAAACCTTAACCAAAACCTATTACGCAAAAGCTAAAGAGGCTTTAGATAAAAATGCTGCATTAAAAAAAGAACTTCAGCCTAAGCTTAAAAAAGATGAAATAAAAAAATAGTAACCTTTTCTGTAGGTTTTTTACAATAGGTCAATTGTAAGATTATATCTTTCTGTTGACCTATTTTTTATTGCTTCCTTTATCTTTGCCAGCTATGACCTCTTCTTTTTTTACCTACAGTAAACCAAAAGTTATAC
The DNA here is from genome assembly GCA_046594375.1 of Chitinophagaceae bacterium. Lineage (GTDB taxonomy): Bacteria > Bacteroidota > Bacteroidia > Chitinophagales > Chitinophagaceae > Ginsengibacter. Next base: position 9,599 of record JBKJSX010000138.1, on the reverse strand, counting down.
AGGCTTTACGTTATCATTTTATTACCCGTAAAGAAATAAAAACAATGATAATACTGGTAAATGTTTTTGCTATTTTATCAGCAGCGCTTTTCTTTTTTAAAAAAATATCTCCGTTAGCATTTTTAGTTGCCTCCGTTTTATGGTTTACTTTAATGATAGCTTTTTGGTTTGTGCTTCCTTATTCTATCTATAAAAAAGCAGCAACATTTAAAGATGGGTTTACAGTTAGTCTTGAAGATCAGCATTTGTTCCTTGAAAATGACAGGGGAAGTAAAAGCTGGCCCTGGACGGCTTTCAGCAGCCTTATAGAAAGTCCACATTTCTTTCATTTATATTTCGATACCCGCTCGTTTTTTCTTATCCCCAAATCAGCATTTGAGCAGGATGATATACACGATGCAAGAAAATTTTTGACGAATAAAATAGTAAAGAAAGCTTAATCAGATTAGCGCAGTTTTTTTTCCATAACATAATGGGGAATAGTGATTTCTTTAAACTCATTACCGCTTACTTTATACCCTAATTTTTCATAAAAGCCTGTTGCAGTTTTTCTGGCATGCATTATTACTTTATTGTATCCGGCATCTCTTGCAACATTCTCTGCATAATTCATCATTGCAGCACCAATGCCTTTGCCTTGTAAATTATTTTGTACAGCCATCTGTCGTAGTCGTACACAATTCTTATCTACCCGTGTAAGCAGGCAACAACCCAGTATTATATCTTCTTCAAATGCGGCTATTAATATGTCTTCAGTTTCCCTGGTTAATTCTTCCGAATCAAAAGATAACCCTAATGGTTTGCGAAGAATTTCATTTCTAAGCTCAACCATTAGCTGGTATTCTTTTGTTCCGTGATCGATTTGTTTAATCGGCATTAGCTTTAATTACAATCATTATTTAATAGCGTAAAATAAATATACAATTTTATTGTTTATCAGCGCTGTTGTTATGGTTTACAATGTTACCGGGAAATGCATATAATAAAAAAAGCAGCCATAAAAGCTGCTTTGCAATGGTATTATAATTTGTTTATTTCTTTTTTATTGTAGAAAGAAAATGTTCCAACGCTGATACCATGCTTGGCATTTTTGGTTGAGGAGCTTTTATATCAAGTGTAAGCCCTGCTGCAGAAGCTGCCTTAAAAGTATTATCTCCAAAGGCTCCAATCCTTGTTCCGTTCTGCTTAAATTTCGGAAAATTTTCTACAAAACTCCTTACTCCTCCAGGAGTAAAAAAACAAATGATATCGTAACTGTTTTTTGCAAAGATCTCTTTTACATCATTGCTGATTATGCAATACAATACCGGTGTTGCATATTCACACTCGTTAGCTTTTAGCCAGTTCGTTATTTCACTGTCAAAAGATTGAGAGCAAGGGTATAAAAAACTTTCCTGTTCTTTATGCTTGTTAATAACTTCAAACAAGCTCTTGTTGGTGCCATCGGCGCCATAAAAAACTTTCCTTTTCCTGTATAAAATAAACTTTTGCAGGTACAAGGCCACAGCTTCGGTTATACAAAAATATTTTGTGTGCTGAGAAACTGTGATCTTCATTTCTTCGCATGTTCTAAAAAAATGATCGATTGCATTACGGCTGGTAAAGATCACAGCAGAGTAACCCGGGATTTCAATTTTTTGTTTGCGAAATTCTTTTGCCGCAATCCCCTCAACTCTGATAAATGGCTGAAACTCAAGATTTAATTTATACTTGCGGGCCATCTCAAAATATGGAGACTTTTCATTCTCCGGCCTGGCCTGGGTAATAAGTATGTTTTGTATTTGTTTTACAGTCTTAGTTTCCTGTATAGCAGCGTTTTTAATCATGTGTAAAATTCATACGGGTATGCAAATGTAAGTATTTATTATAGAAAAAATACCTATTTCATTCTTATAAAAATATTACCCAATAAAGGTTACAGGGAATTACAGCAATATCCGGATAACAATTTTATAAATTAGTAATAGGGGCAAAATCTCCATGCCAATAATGTAAAGGAGAAAATGGATACCGGTAATTTTTACCTGGTTTTGTAATAATCCATACGAACGTAAATAGCGCAGCAAAAACAGTATCCCTACTACACAATAAGAAAATATTATTAGTGAGTTTAACCAAGGTAATGGAGAAAATGCTAACAGAACAATAAAAGGGATCAGCAAAATGCCCATTATTTTATTAATTAAAAATACAACGAAGATATATTGATCAGTTGCAGCCTTCATTCCGGAGATCCATCCAATGAGTTTTAATGTTAAAAACTTTCCGGAATATATTATCGCTACAAATAAAATTGACAGTGCTATAAAAATATACTTATTGCTTTCTTTAGCCTGGTGATAATATTCGAGCAGAAGCCATGCATACAATCCTGCGCTGATAATAAAAAAAATATTAAATATAAGGGATGGCAATTTTGCCTGAAGTAAAAGATCAGTAAGTTGATTTTGCCGAAGCGAACTATTGAAAAACACCCTAAAAATATTATTGAAATATTTGGTATAAATAAATTTAAAAATGGCAAGGAATAAAATTGCTATTGCAAAGAGATAAAATAAAAACTCTTTTCCGGACCTGGTTTTTGGTTTGGCTGCTAAAGAAACAGGCGTACCTGTTACATTAAGAAATTTATTATTTTTTAAGAAAGAATCTATGCTGATTTTGTTGATGCTACCCACTGATTGGTGAGGTTTGATCGAATCTTTTATTTGTAAAGAATCCGGTTTTATTACGAGGCTGTCATTTTGTTGTCCTGTACAATGTGACCCCACAAATAAAAAGACAAGAGCGATAAAAAATGTTTGAATTCTAAAACCTTTCATTCAATTAAAAATAATTTATATACCCAAAATGTATTTTAGAAGCTTCACGCAGGTCGAATTTTACATTGTTTCTTTTACCTATAGCATAGCTAACATTTAATATCCCAAACTTAGTTTCAAAACTCAATCCTAAACCTGCAGATAAAAAGTTATTTGTAAAATTAATTGTTTGAAAATGAGTTTTAGTTATTCCTATATCGCTAAAACCAAACAGGTAAGAATTAATTCCCGTCAGGTACCTGTATTCAGCAGTAAATATGGCGTATTGCGATGCGTAAATACTTTCTTCATCAAAACCTCTCAGTAATTTATTGCCACCGATCTGGAATAATTCATTCCTAAAAATATCCTGGCTTTGAAAAACGCCACCACTGATCTCTGTTTTTAAAGTACTTTTTTTGCCAGCAGGAAAATAATGGGCTGCATTAAATTTTATACGAAATTGATAGGTATTTAATTTAAAAGAATCATAAAGAGAGCTAAATTTAAAAGCAGGATTTGAAGGGTCTTTCAAATTAGCAATTTCATTATTTCTGGCAATTTTTTTTAAACCGATCGCTGTTGTAATTTTTAATTCATTCCCTTTTCTCGGATTGAAAAGGTAGTTGGTATTTATCCATTCATAATTTATTCCGAGGCTGTTTGCAGTAACATCAATATTTGCGGGAAGCCTTTTTGATATCCTTACCTGATTGGTATCAAAACCACCGGCGAGTAAATAGGTTCTTTGATTTTGAAAAAATATTTTGCCTGATTGATTGGCTGATAAAACATAAACCACACCTGCCTGTGCGTTGATCTGTAAATATGCAGAATCTCTTTTAAGCAGATCGAAAGCCAGGTCGATACCAAATGCCGAATTAAAAATATATGGATGCTGGTAACCAAGATTTAATCTTGGAGATTGTTTTTGTAATTGCTGCCAGTTAAGTAAAATGCTTTCCCCTGCACCCAATGCATTTTTCAAGTTAAGATTTACATCTGCTGTTACCTGCAATTTTCCTGTTTGCGCATTGCCAGGTAAAAAGCCAACCAAAAAATTTACCTGGCTGCTTCGCTTTTGTTGCAGGTATAAATTTAAAACTGAGCCTGTGCCAAGCATATTTAAATTCCAATGTTGTTGCTCCTGCAGATAAGGTAGTTCCAAAAGTTTTTTACTGATATTTTCTAATTTATTTTTATCATAAACACTTCCATTTTCAATACCAAGATAACGCTGCAAAAAGAGATTTTTTATTTTTACTTTTCCATACAAACGAATGCTGTCAATAAGATAAAGCGGTCCTTTATCAACTTTTAATTTTGCTTTTATTTTATCTTCTTCAATTGTAATACTGTCTAATTTTATTGCAGCAAAAGGGTATCCTCTTGTTTCGTAATAGGCTAAAATTTTTTGTTGCTGATTCTGCAAACGCAGGAAATCCATTTTATTATTATTAAACATATGGGTATTCCAACCGGTTTCATTCAAAAGTTTTTTATCTATACTGTCAGTATTTATTTCTGCCCAATGATATTGATCTCCAAGGTATAAATAGATATGAGCTGATGTTGAATCATACGATACAGAATCGACTGATGCAGCGGGATATCCTTTGCCGGTAAGTATTTCAGGAAGTTTAAAAATATAGTTAGTACATAATTGCCTGTTTGAAAATACAGTTTGCAGGGGCAGGGATTGTATTCCGTTTAAATTTCTGCTTTGTGATAAGGAACTATCTTTGTAAAAAGAGTGTATTACAAGGTGATAAGTATTTTGAGAGAAAGCATCTGCAGTAATTAAGCAACAGGTGTAAACGATTAAAAAGTAAAAACATAAATATTTTCTTTGGGAGGCTTTCATTAGTCTTCAAATCTAAATTATTATCACGATAGCTATAGGGTAGTTAAATCTAAAATTTTGTCCGGTATTTATTTTCATATTCCTTTTTGCAAACAGGCTTGTCATTATTGCAATTTTCATTTTTCAACTTCATTAAAACAAAAGGATGAAATGATTGATGCAATGGTCAATGAAATAAATACCTCCTCCCAATCTCTCCCCGTGGGAGAGGTGAAAGAAATGGAGACAATTTATTTTGGTGGCGGCACTCCATCATTATTAAACGCAGAAGAGCTGAAGAAATTATTATCTGCCGCTTATAAAAAATATAATATTTCTAAAGATGCAGAAATTACTCTGGAAGCAAACCCTGATGATATAAGCGAAATAAAATTAGCTGAATGGAAATCGGCTGGAATAAATCGTATTAGCATAGGCATTCAATCTTTTAATCAGCAGGATCTTGAATGGATGAACCGTGCACACGATGCGGAACAAGCTTTACGCTGCATTGAGTTGGTTAAAAACGCAGGCTTTCAAAATTATTCCGTTGATCTTATTTATGGAACTCCAACATTATCGGATGATGACTGGAAAAAAAATGTTCAGACTATAATTGATCTTGGCGTTCCACATATTTCGTGTTATGCATTAACGGTAGAATCCAACACTGCGCTGCAAAAAATGATCACTTTAAAAAACAAAGAAGAAGTTGATCCGGAAAAACAGGCGTCTCAATTTTTATTATTAATGGGCTGGCTTCAGGCTGCAGGCTATGAGCATTACGAGATATCAAATTTTGCAAAACCCGGTTACAGGAGCAAACATAACAGCAGTTACTGGCAGCATAAAACCTATATTGGTATTGGTCCTTCTGCACATTCGTTTGATGGCGATTCAAGAAGATGGAATGTAAGTAATAACGCACTCTATATCCAGTCTTTGCAAAAAAATATTATCCCTTATGAAGAAGAAAAACTTACAGATGTACAAAAACTTAATGAGTATATCATGACTTCATTGCGAACGATCGAAGGAATTGATCTTGACTTTGTAGAAAAAACCTTTGGAGAAGAAAAGAAAATAAAGCTGCAAGCTGCAAGCGTTAAATATGTAAACAACCACAAACTACTCCCGATAACTATGGGGACTACAAACCACAAACTCATTCTTACTAACAAAGGAAAATTATTTGCTGATGGAATTTCAGCAGATCTATTTTTTGAAGAAAGACTTATTTCTTCTTCTTTGTGATAGCCCGGATGATAATTATCACCAATACAACTGCAACAAGACCGGGAAATAGAAAATAAAAAATCATTATTGCTTAACTGATTTTGATTTGATATATTTTGCAACCTGCCCTATTATTAGGATAGCAAGTAAAATAAAGATGGTTGTAGGTCCATAAATGTGGTACGAAATGGGAATCATGATATATAAAATTACTTTAGAAGAATGCGTTATACAAGTGTCTCTTCTATTTTAGCAAAACCTTCTGAGGCCGGCAAATTCTCCCATAAAATTTTATAAATTGTTTCAGCAATGGGCATATCTGCCTGTATAGTTTCATTGATTATTTTCATACACTTGCTCGCATTATATCCTTCAGCAACCATGTTCATTTCCAGCTTTGCAGATTTTACTGAATATCCTTTACCGATCATATTTCCAAAAGTTCTGTTGCGGCTGTATAGCGAGTAACAGGTAACCAAAAGGTCGCCTAAGTAAACTGATGCCGCATAATTGATATGGTTGCCTTTAACCAGTTGGCGGTTGCCTGTTGCCGGTTTACGGTCATCTGAAATATGACCTACATCAATATTTTTTATTCCTGACTTTCTTAAAAAGCCTGCCATTTCATCGGCGCTGTTGGCTATAAGTACACTCAAAAAATTATCGCCATAATCAAGACCATGTGCAATACCGGCGCCTAGTGCGTAGATATTTTTTAAAATAGCAGCGAACTGTACACCATAAATATCCGGGTTTACAATTGTGTTGAGGTAATCCGTTTTAAAATGAGATGCAATATCAGATGCTGCTTTTTCATCAATGCCCGAGAAGGTGAGGTAAGATAATTTTTCTGAAGCAACTTCTTCTGCATGGCATGGTCCTAATACGGCAAAATAATCTGCGAGTGCAACATCAAATTCCTGCTTTAAATAATCGTTCAGCAATAAATTTTGATCAGGCAATATTCCTTTAATAGCTGATACAATTTTTTTTTCTTTAAAAATATTTTTATCAAGCGTGTTTAAAGTACCAACTGCATAAGCTGACGGTACAGCAATGATAATGCAATCAGAATTTTTGATTAGTTCCGTTGCGTTTGTAGTAGGATTAATTAAAGCTGTATCAAAAAGAACACCGCTCAGGTAATGAGGATTGTGGTGGCGGGCTAATAAACGTTTGATAGTTTCTTCATTACGTATCCACCAGTTGATCTTATTTTTATTATCCGTAAGAATTTTTGCTAAGGCAGTTCCCCAGCTACCACTCCCAATGATGCCGAATGTAAATGTATGAACCATGATTTATGGGATTATAAGATTAATTGGATAAAAAATAATTTAAACATAATCCAGGAATTTATTTTTCTTTTTAATCTATTAATCTATCCAAATCATGGTTCAGAATTTCTTATATCGGTTTCAACTCGATGCCTAACTTTTCAACAGCTATTTGCGCAGCTACCTGGCTTGCATCTTTTTTATTATAAGCTTTTGCCTCTGCTATCAATTCACCATCTACCATTGCACCGATGGTAAATAATCTTCTTCCATTTTCTATTTTCTCTTCAAGGGTTTCAAACTCCAATACTTTACCATTCTTATTGGCCCAGCCATACAATTTATTTTTCTGGTTAATGTCAAGATTTTCAAGATCATCCATGTACAGATGCGGATTGATGATATGCTTGGTAACCCACTTCTGTGTTTTTTTATATCCCTTGTCAATGTAAACTGCGCCTACAACGGCTTCCAATGTGTTACCAAAGATCTGTGAAATTTTAAGTGAGCTGTCAAATTTATTGTAGAAGGTGATCTTTTTTAACCCCATTTTTAAAGCGATATCATTTAATTGATTCCTGTTTACCATCTTGCTTCTCATCTCCGTTAAAAAACCTTCATCTTTATAGGGGTAACGCATAAAAAGATAATGACCAACAAGGGAGCTTAGCACTGCATCTCCTAAAAATTCAAGGCGTTCATTGTTTTCATCTGCACCTTCTCTTATTGAGCGGTGGCTCAATGCAGTTTTGTATAAGGTTAAATTGTCCGGAATAAAACCAAGCACATTGTGCAGTTGTTTTTTAAACTCCTTATCAGATTTGGTATCAAGAAAGTTTTTTAAAAATTGCACGCAGAATTTATTTACCCGAAAGTAATATTATTAAGTCAATTAAAAAGTTGGGAATTGAATAAGTCATTTAGTCAAAAGTTAACTGATAATTAAAAAATCTCTGAAATAATATTTAATTAACTCAATGACAAATAACCAAAATCAGGATATGTATTTTTTAATGATAACCGATGCATTATGCCCGCCAAAGCCGAATGTATTGCTCAGTGCAGCATTAACAACACGAGGTTGCGTTTTATTAAAAGTAAAATTTAATTTAGAATCCAAATCAGGATCATCAGTGAAATGATTTATGGTAGGAGGAATAATATCTTTTGTTACAGCTAGAATGCAAGCCAGCGCTTCTACAACTCCTGCGGCGCCAAGACAATGGCCCGTCATTGATTTGGTAGAACTGATATTTAATTTGTACGCATTTTCGCCAAACACATTTAAAATGGCTTTTGTTTCTGCTATGTCACCGAGAGGAGTTGATGTGCCATGAACATTGATGTAATCAATATCTTCAGGCTGCATTCCTGCATCTTTTAATGCAACGTGCATTACATTTTTTGCCCCCAACCCATCCGGGTGTGGAGCTGTTATGTGATGTGCATCGGCAGTGCCACCACCGCCTGCTATCTCACAATAAATTTTTGCTCCTCTTGCCAAAGCATGATCGAGGGATTCAAGAATTAAAACACCAGCCCCCTCACCCATTACAAAACCATCCCTGTCTTTATCAAACGGGCGTGATGCAGTTTTAGGATCATCATTTCTTTCGCTCAAAGCTTTCATTGCATTAAATCCGCCAACACCTGCTTCCCTAATTACTGCTTCGCTGCCGCCGGTAATAATTATATCAGCTCTCCCCAAACGGATTGTATCAAATGAATCAATGATTGCCTGGGTACTGCTGGCGCATGCACTAACTACAGCGTAGTTTGGTCCACGAAAACCGTGACGCATTGATATTTGCCCTGAAGCAATATCAAGGATCATTTTAGGAATAAAAAAAGGATTGAAACGTGGAGTGCCATCACCTAATGCAAAATTGATAACCTCTTCCTGAAAGGTAATAAGGCCGCCAATGCCACTGGCAAAGATCACACCAACACGATCAGCATCAACATTGTCTTTATTAATGCCTGCATCAACCACTGCTTCATCGCTGGCTATTAATGCAAACTGTGTAAAGCGGTCAATTTTGCGTGCTTCTTTTCTCTCTAAATAAGTGGTGGGATCAAAATCTTTTACTTCGCATGCAAATTTGGTTTTAAACTTTGATGTATCGAATTGAGTAATGGTATCAGCACCTGAAACACCTTTGATTAATCCATCCCAATATTCAGGTACAGATTTACCCAATGGCGTTACAGCACCTAACCCGGTTACAACAACTCTTTTTAATTCCATAAAAGGTTACCAGCAATAATTATAAAAGATAATTACTTAGCGTGTTCTTCTAAGTAGGTAACAGCCTGCCCAACAGTAGTAATGGTTTCAGCCTGTTCATCAGGAATAGAAATATTGAATTCCTTTTCAAATTCCATAATTAATTCTACGGTGTCCAAACTATCGGCACCTAAATCGTTAGTGAAAGAAGCTTC
>JBKJSX010000146.1:0-2620 GCA_046594375.1 Chitinophagaceae bacterium | reverse complement strand
TGTTTTCCCGGTTTGTTAAATCATTTGCCATTAATAACTTTTTAATAAGATTTGCAAAGTAATCCCGAAATTTCGGGACTATTTTAAAATAGTTTATGAAAAAATATTTTTCAACTTTATCTGTCTTGTGTTTACTTTATAGTTTAGCAATTGCTCAGCCTAAAATAATTCCCGGGGCAGAAAGAGTGGATGTGTATGTGCCATTGCTAAAAGGTAAGTCTGTGGCTGTATTTGCCAACCAAACATCAATGGTGGGTAATACGCATTTGATTGATACGCTGATAAAGCGGGGCATTAAAGTGGTAAAAATATTCAGCCCTGAGCATGGCTTTAGGGGCAATGCAGATGCAGGCGAAAAAGTAGGCGACTACACTGATCAGAAAACAGGCATTCGTGTTATCTCATTGTTCGGCAGTAAACGACGTCCGGCTGATGATGATCTGAAAGATGTTGATATAATGATATTCGACATACAGGATGTGGGGGTTCGATTCTACACTTATATTTCTTCATTGCAGGAATATATGGAAGCAGCATTTGAAAACAGCAAGCCATTGCTGATTCTTGACCGTCCCAACCCCAATGGATTTTATGTAGATGGCCCTGTGCTCGATCCGAAATTTAAAAGTTTTGTTGGCATGCAACCTGTGCCTATTGTGTATGGTTTAACGATCGGCGAATATGCGATGATGATCTCCGGCGAAAAATGGTTAACAGAAAAGGCAAATAAAAAGCAGGAATACTATACTCATGCAGAAAATTCTGTGGATACCCCTTTTCATTTTTTAGTTATTAAGTGTAAAAATTATGATCATAGCAGCAAATATATTTTGCCGGTAAAGCCTTCACCAAATCTTCCGGAGATTCAAAGTATTTATTGGTATCCGTCCACCTGTTTTTTTGAAGGAACCGTTTTAAGCGAGGGGCGGGGAACTCCAAAGCCATTTCAATATTTTGGGCATCCGTCTTTACCTAAAACACTTTTTAATTTTACACCGCACAGCATGGAAGGCGCTAAAGAACCCAAACTTAAAGACCAGTTATGTTACGGATGGAATGTATCAGGTACGCCAGAAAAAGTATTGCAACAAATTAATAACAGGATACAATTAAAGTGGCTGATGGATGCTTATAAATTATTTCCTGACAAGATTAAATTTTTTCTTGCAACAAAATCAATCAACAGACTTGCGGGCACAGACACTTTGATGCAACAAATAATTGATGGAAAGTCAGAAGAAGAAATAAGAAAAAGCTGGGAGCCGGCACTAAGTAATTACAAGGCGATAAGAAAAAAGTATTTAATGTATAAAGATTTTGCTCCCTAACCGGAAACAGCAAAGGTCTTTCTTACATTTGCTGCATGAATGATCTGCGAATTGTATTTATGGGCACCCCGGAATTTGCAGTGCCGTCACTTGATAAATTATTGCAAGCCGGTAATAATATCGTTGGTGTAATTACAGCGCCTGATAAGCCTGCAGGTCGTGGAATGAACCTGCAACAAAGTGCAATAAAAAAATATGCTGTAGAAAAGGGGTTGAAAATATTGCAACCGGAAAAATTAAAGTCGGATGATTTTTTAAAAGAACTAAAAGAGCTACATGCTGACGTGCAAATTGTTGTTGCCTTTAGAATGTTACCTGAAGTAGTGTGGAACATGCCGCCGATGGGAACCATTAATCTTCATGCCTCACTGTTGCCGCAGTATCGCGGTGCTGCTCCCATCAACTGGGCTATCATAAATGGTGAAAAAGAAACAGGCGCAACAACTTTTAAACTTCAACATCAAATTGATACAGGTGATATTTTATTGCAACAAAAAATGAATATTGGTGAAGATGAAACGGCAGGTGAATTGCATGATCGTATGAAAGAAATTGGCGCTGATCTTTTAGTAAAAACTATTGATGGTTTAGCAGATGAAACTTTAAAAGAAATCCCACAGTCTACTCTCTTTCCTATCGCTGGAGAGCCACAGAGTGGGCTTCATGCTCCTAAACTCTCAACACAAACTTCAAAAATAGATTGGAATAAAAATGTTGACGAAGTATATAACCTCATTCGTGGACTCTCACCTTATCCCGGGGCGTTTACTTTTTTGAAGAGTAAAACTTTAAAAATTTATAAAGCAAAAAAAGAAATCATTCATCCATCTGTTAAGCCCGGCGAATTTGAGACAGATAAAAAAACATTTTTAAAATTCGCATGTGTCAATGGCTACATCTCCATTACAGAATTGCAGTTAGAAGGAAAAAAGAAAATTACAATTGAAGAATTTTTAAGAGGCTATAGAAGCCCCCTCTAAATCTCTCCCCTTGTGGGAGACTTGCAAATTTCTAATTATTTGATTCCTGTATAGTTTTTAGGATTAAGAACTATTTTGTTCTTCAATAAGATTTTCTGATAATAATAACTTTCGGAAGTCTCCCCCGAGGGGGGAGATTAAGATGGGGCATCACTTCGCATAACTTACAGAGCAATCAAATTTTGTATCTGTTACTCCTAATTCTTCAGCAGCAGAATTGCTGATACGTAATATTAATCCACTATTTTGTTTTATGTCAGGTATTGCATCCAATACTTTGGCATAAACACTTTTTCCGTTTGAAGTATTGGT
>JBKJSX010000015.1:0-3637 GCA_046594375.1 Chitinophagaceae bacterium | reverse complement strand
CAATCCTTGTGCGCCTTCAAACCCTAAAGCAAGATCAGATCGTTTTGCTCTTTCAATAAAATCAGCACGGCTAACAGAAGTTGGTAAGCCTGATTTTTCTTCATCGCCTGTGAAGTACGCAGTGACTGAAGTATTTTTTAGCAATCCTAATTTGTATAAAACTTTTAAGGCGGATAATATTATCATATCTCCTCCCTTCATATCATTCACGCCCTGGCCCGTTGCTGTTGAATCATTTATTTTTTTATAAGGGTTCGGTTCCATGTCCGGTTCAAATACCGTATCCAAATGACCTATAAGAAATAATTTTTTTCCTTTAGTTCCTTTTGTATGCGCCACTAAATGCCCGGCACGTTTTACTGAGTCGGGCAATGATATCCATTCGGTAGTAAAACCTATGTTATCAAATTCCTTTTTAAGAATGAGCCCAACTTTTTTTACTCCCTGAACGTTTAATGTACCGCTGTTAATATTTACCAGCTCCTCAAGAAGCTGCATGGTTTGCGGCATATTTTTATTTATCTCATCTATGATAAGCTTTTCATGCTTTGAAAGTTTTTGCGCATATAGCTGTACCGAAACAAATAAGCATACAATGGCAAATATTTTTTTCATCGGGATAAATTTATTGTTGCTTATTTAGCTGTTGCAAACAAATAATTACTAAGCCTGTTTATCGCATCTGCATCAATATTAATTTGATCCTGTGCTTCTTTCCAGTTGCGTTGTTCAATAGCTTCACGAATGCCGGGTAAAGTTTTTACACCATAGCCTGTATAAAATCCCGGTGCATATAGAGCGTGTTTATACCAGCCTCTACGTGGTAAGCCATTGGTCGTTATTAATTGTTGCTCGGCATGATAAAGCGCTTTATTCAATGCTTCATGATCTGCATTTGTTGTTACTGCTTTGCCCCATGTCCTGGATAAAGAATCAGCGCTTTTTTGTAAAGAAGACAATGCATTTTGCAATGGAGAAAAATCGAGATAAGGAACTTCTTCTTTTGGTTTTGGAACGATGAATGTTTTTGTTGGATCTGCCGCAAGGCTATAATCATTTGATCTTATCAATTGATTTTCTATTTCGGTATTATCTTTTGTTTGTTGTAAAAGGTCTATCAATTCTTTTGTGTAATCATTTATGGTTGTATACAAAAGCCTGAAATCAAAGGGAAGAACATCGGCATTAGCCATACGCAAGGCAGTGCGCCCTGCAGTTTGCGATAATGCAACGCCATAGTAAAAACCGGGATCTTTAAAGCGGACATAATTATCATACGAATCATAGATAGAATGATATTCTCCGCCATTATTTTCTCCTCCAAAACCTAAGTCCAGCGAAGGCACGGCAAGGTGTTGAAGAAATACTGAAAAATCAGAGCCGGACCCTAATGCATTAAGCGTGAGTGTATGTTTATTAAAGGCTTCTTTCTTTGCTTTTGTTGTTGCAGCACTAACAACATCCTGTGCTTTCTTTCTTTGGTAAACACTTACTTTGGTTTGCGGATCAATAACATCTTTTGAAACTTCATCCATCATTGTTTCCAAAGCATGTGAGCCACCAGCGCTTAAAAATCCTCTTCCGCTCCCGTCAGAGTTAATATAAACGACAGCCTTTTTTTGTAATTCATCACCATGTAACTCTGCCCACTCTGTTGAGCCTATTAAGCTTGGTTCTTCGCCATCCCAGGAGCAATACACCAATGTTCTTTTTGGTCTCCATCCACCTTTTACTAAAGCGCCAATTGATTTTGCTTCTTCCAACATAGCAGCCTGCCCGCTTATCGGATCGCTTGCACCATTAACCCAGGCATCATGATGATTACCACGAAGTACCCATTCATCAGGATATTGCGACCCTTTCATCATTGCAATTACATCATAGCATTGAACCATTTTCCAATCGAATGACAATTGCAAATGCACTTTTGTTTTACCCGGGCCAACATGATATGTAATGGGCAAACCACCAGCCCACCCGGTAGGAACCACAGGTCCTTCCAGTGCTTCCAACAAAGGTTTTGCATCATGATAACTTATTGGCAGCACCGGAATTTTTAAAATAGTCGGCGCCTGCAATCTGTCTAATCTTTTTGCATCTTCAGTTGCACCAATGCCCGGTGTTAGAGGATCACCAGGATAAATAACCATGTCCAAAACAGAACCCCTTTGCACTCCATATTCACTTTTGTAAGCTCCCTTTGGATAAACATCTCCTGCACCAAAACCATCATCTCTGGGGTCAGAATAAATGATGCATCCTATAGCTCCATGTTCCTGAGCAACTTTTGGTTTAATTCCTCGCCAGCTATGTCCATATTTGGCGATCGCAATTTTTCCTTTCACTTCAATTCCTAATTTGGCAAGCTCATCATAGTCTGCAGGCAAGCCATAATTTACAAAAACAACTTCGCCTGTTACATCCCCATCAGCACTCCATGCATTGTAAGTTGGCAATTGATCTTCCTGCCCTGAGGTTGCGTCTTCTTTTAAAACAGGTTCTTTTAATAATGCTTTGTAAGAAGTTGGAGAGATCATCTCCAGCAATCTTGTTTTTGGTGTTGGAAACAAAACACGAAAGGTTTCAATCTTTGCATCCCATCCAAAACTTTTGTATTGGGCTAAAATATATTCTGCGTTTTGTTTACTACCCGGTGAACCGAGAGCATGTGGTTTAGCTGATAAAGCTTTTATATTCCTGCCAATATTTTCTCTGTTTAAAAACGCATCAAACTTAGTCTCTAGTTGTTTTTGAGCTTCTGCAGATGTTGGAGTAAACCCACTAATTTTTGTTTCCTGCACTTGCGGGACAAGTTGCGAAAAAATATTTTGTGTAAAGAATAAAATAATGAGTGCTAAGATTAAAGAATGTTTTCGCATGTATATTGTATGTTTTTTAATTTATAAAAAAGACGAGTAATCAATATCTTTTTCTTAAAAAATTATTAGAGCGCTTTGAATGCGCAATCAGAAAAATTACGATTATCTCATTTTCAATTCTGTAATAAACTTTGTAGGCAAAAGGTCTTAAAATAAATCTTCTGATTTCTTTATGCCAAATACTGTATGCTAAAGGATTTTCTATAATTTTTTGTTTAGCAATTTCCAAAGCCTCTATGAATTTTTCTCCCAAGCCTCCTGATTGCTCCTCATACCAATCATAAATTATTTCAGCATCAACTTCAGCAGCTTCCGTTACATCAACTTGATAAATCATGCTTTCTGCTTTTCAGTCGCTGAATAAAATCATCCCATGGAATAGTTTTCATTTCACCCGACTCATATTTTTCTATCCTTTCTTCTACAACAGAAATCAATTCTTCTTCACTTTCTGCTAAAGTTTTATCTTCCTGCACACAACTTTCCCAAATAGCATCTATAATTGCTATTCTTTCTTTTACCGGCAACTTTTTTATTTCAGAAATATCGTAAGCCATATAATAAAGTTACTGATTTCACTATTATTACTTAAATCTTTCAGGATGCATTTTATTCCATTCAGTTACGTTTTGATAAGCTTTTGCCACGGCTAATAAAGTTGCCTCGTCATATAATTTAGCCAGCAGAGTAATGCTTGTTGGTAAATTATATGACGAGGCAACTTTATTAGCCGTGGCAAAAGCTTATCAAAACGTAAC
>JBKJSX010000165.1:0-10280 GCA_046594375.1 Chitinophagaceae bacterium | reverse complement strand
AATAGAAGGAGCCAACCATTCATTTAAAGCAGGCAAACAAAATACACTGCCTATGCTTGTGAATTTCACAAAAGACTGGATTGTAAAACTGGTCAGCGGTTAAATAAGGGTTGGTGGAGGAACGCCAATTACAGCAATGATATTGATAACAAAAACCACAACATCAGCAGAGAAAAACGTATTGAAACTGGCGGAGAACTGGAAGAGTTAAAAATATCAGAGGCCGGTCATTAGCTCAATATGTTCAGGCTAGCGGTCGCCTTCTATTTTGATTTTTGTAGCTGCTTCTTCAATCTCAATAAGATCATCAGAGCTAAGATCAACAAATGCTGCTCCATTATTTTCTTCCAAACGATTCAACTTTGTAGTTCCGGGTATTGGAACTATCCATGGCTTTTGTGCCAATAACCATGCAATAGCAATTTGAGCAGGTGTGGCATTCTTTTGTGCTGCAACTTTTTTAAGCATATCAATCAAAGCCTGGTTCGCTTTAAGCGCTTCCTTCGTAAAACGGGGAAGAGTGTTTCGATAGTCGGTGCTATCGAATTTTGTATTCTCCTTCATCTTACCCGTAAGAAAACCTCTGCCAAGCGGACTGAAAGGAACGAACCCTATGCCGAGTTCTTCAAGTGTTGGTAATATTTCTGCTTCAGGATTTCTTGTCCATAATGAATATTCACTTTGCAATGCCGTAACTGGTTGCACCGCATGTGCCCGACGAATAGTTTTGGCTCCTGCTTCAGAAAGACCAAAGTGTTTAACCTTTCCTTCTTTGATCAGATCCTTTACAACACCGGCAACATCTTCAATCGGAACATTGGGGTCAACACGATGTTGATAAAGCAAATCAATAAAATCCGTCTTCAATCTTTTAAGCGATCCTTCAACAACTTTTTTAATTTGCCGGGGGCTGCTGTCTACACCAGTCATTTTTCCATCCTGGATGTTGAAACCAAATTTTGTTGCTATCACAACTTTATCACGAAAGGGAGCCAATGCTTCACCCACTAATTCTTCATTGGTGAATGGGCCATATACTTCAGCAGTATCAAAAAATGTCACTCCTTTTTCAACGGCGGATCGGATCAGTGAGATCATTTCCTGCTTATCGGGAAATGGAATGTAAGAAGAGCTCATTCCCATACATCCGAGCCCAATTGCGGATACTTCAAGGTTACTGTTGCCTAATTTTCGTTTTTGCAATTTTGCATTCATAAGAGTATTTTTTAATTAGCTTATTGTTAGGCCTAAATTTTTTATTAGTGAATTACCATTTACATCTAAACCGCAAAGTTCCTGGGTTTATTATTGGTTGACATAAAATTTTATTAAAGGAAGTTATGAAACTGGCAATCCAGATAAAATTCTGACTGACAGTAATATTTGTTTATGATATGTTCCGTGGTGTATGTGATTTTCTCTAATTCCTTATGGTATGGCTGAATGTAATAAATACTCACATTCTAATCCTGGTATTTCAATAAAATAGAATTAGAAATGATATTTGCTTTATTAAAGAATGTAAAAAAATCTAATCCAATTTTTCTACGGCATTTATTTCGGGAAATTAATAACATAAGAAAATCTCCTTATAAATGCATCATCAATATTATTTTTCATCCTGGTTGCCAATATTACCATACCATTATATTCCTCCATCCGCTTAAGGAGGTAGGCTATTACCAGGTTGGCATATTTATCATGAGAATCTTTAACACCAGTTCTTTTGCCAAACAAAGCATCCGCTTCATCAAAAAATAATATCCAGTTTTTACTTTCAGCTTTTTCAAAAACCGACGCTAAATTTTTTTCTGTTTCACCTATGTATTTTGATACCACATTTGATAGATCAATTCTATAAACATCTGTACCAGAAACTTTCCCCAATAACGTCGCAACTGCTGATTTGTCCTTTCCCTGACCATAAAATAATACCGGGTAGCTTTTTCGGGAATTCTCCCGTGTGGGTGCTGATGCTTTATGCTGTAGACAGTTTTTAAGTTCGCTAATTTGTTTTTTCAATTTATTGGTGGTTGCAAGTTCTTTCCCGGAACTATCACTATGCATAATGGTTAAATGATGTTTATCCATATTATATTCTTTTAGTGCAATCTAAACATATTCTTTTATCACGAAAGCTTGTAAGTCTGGCGTGTTCGCTGCAACGACAATTCATTTGCATGGATCTGCGTATTTTGTTACCCATTTTTATGTACATAATCTGCTGATAAATAAGCTAATTTTACCATATAATTATTATCTGACCTTGGTGTGAAATTTGCCTGTTTAAAGCAACTATAATAGCCCTTAAGTAGAATATGGAATCAAAAGAGAAAATCGAGCCTAAAAAAAAGAGGACTGTGGTGGCGAAGATTGCTCACGTGCTCTCCTATATTTTGGTTTCATTACTCTTTCTTGTAGTACTCGTTTTCCTGTTTTTGCAAACCCCTCCCGGGCAAAATTTTTTAAGAGGCAAAGTTGAAAGTTACCTGCAAAATAAATTAAAAACGAAAGTTGTTATCGGTAAGATGGATATCAGTTTTCCTAATTCCATTGCACTTAAAAATGTTTATATAGAAGATCAGACAAAAGACACACTTATCTCAGGCGGGCAAATTAAAGTGCAACTAAATATGCTCAAACTTCTTACTAACGAAGTGCAGATAAAAGAAATAAACTTAGAAAATATTACAGCAAAAATTAAAAGGGTAAACCAGGATACTGTCTTCAACTTCCAGTTTGTTGTAAATGCCTTCCTGAACAATCAAAAAGATTCTTCATCCATTCTTGATTCCTCTACTTTAAAAATGAACATTGATAATATCGTTATCAATAATGCAAGGATAATTTACCAGGATGTTATCACCGGCGATGATATGAATATGTTCATCACCCACATGGATGCGCCCATAAAAAAGTTTGACCCTGATCATCTTTATTTTGATATCCCAACTTTTACTCTAACAGGTGTTAAGGGTTATTACTTTCAGAACGAACCATTAAAACCAAAAATTGACAGCGCCATCGCGGTTGCCATTTTAAAACCAGGGAATTATTTGAAAATTAAAAACACGGAGATCTTATTAAGGGATATTGATGTTGATTACAAAAGTGTTCCTACAAATATCACAACGTATTTAAAGCTCAATAAACTTGTTGCACATCCGGATACTCTTGATGTAAAGTCTCTGAAATTTGCATTTAAGGATATCACACTCGACAGCTCGGACATTGCATTACAAATGGGTCCAACAAAAAAAATCATTTCAAAAACTACTGCACAATTACAGGTTAAAGAAGTGCTTTCATCATTTTCAATTTCATCTGACAGTATAAAAATCGGGGAAAGCCATTTCAGGCTCGATAACATTTCAATGCCTGTTACAAAATTTGGAATGGACTATGGCCATCTTGACCTGCAAAAAATAAATCTTTCAGCAGGCAATCTTTTATATAACCTTGATACAACCATGGCCACTATAAAAAAGGCAAACTTTAAAGAAAAGAGTGGTTTTGTTTTAAATGAATTGAATACGGATTTTTTATTTACCAACACCGGTACATCTTTAAAAAATCTGTACATAAAAACGCCGGGTACAATTTTACGAAGAGATCTTGCAATAAGTTATCCATCACTCGATAAACTTGCAGCAAATCCTGCAACGGCTCTTATTCTCGATCTTGATATTGAAAGCAGCAGCGTGCAGGTAAAGGACATTTTAACCTTTGCTCCTGCTTTGCGTGCCTTGCCTGCATTTGCAAACCCGAATCAAATATGGGATTTGAATGGAAGAGTATATGGACATCTGAACGAGATGCATTTTAATGAACTCAGATTTAAAGGATTGAGCAATACAACAATGTTTGTCTCCGGAATTTTGAAAGGGGTACCTGATCCTAAAAAATTAGTGGCTGATCTAAACATAAAATATTTACATACCGGCCGAAAAGATATTTTGTCCCTAATGCCGAAAGGTACAGCGCCAACCGCTTTTACTTTTCCTGAATCCATTTCTGCTGTTGGCAAAATAAAAGCCAGCATGAATGACCTGGTTTCTGATATTACCGTTAGCACAAGCCAGGGCACTGCGAAATTAAAAGGGAGTCTTACCAATTATTCAAATCCCAAACTTGCAAAGTATGATTACTTCATCAATGCTAATAATATTGATCTTGGAACGATCATGAATGACAAAGTAACGTATGGAATTTTATCAGCAACATTTAAAGTTAAAGGCTCGGGCTTTGATCCTAACACGGCCAATGCAACAGCAAGCGGTATCATAAATTCTATTGGCTATAATAAGTACACTTATAAAAATATAAACTTTGATGGTACAATTGCCAGAGGAAATTATACTACCAACGCAAGAATAAAAGATCCTAATATCAGTCTTGACCTGGTTGCTAATGGAGTGTTCAACGGAAAATATCCTTCCTTAAATTTTACTGCTAATGTTGACAGTATTAAACCTCAGGCACTGCATCTTACACCGCAGGCAATAATTTATCATGGTAAAATAGAAGGCAGTCTCACTAACATCAACCCTGATAGTCTTAATGGAAATATATTGCTTACCAATTCAGTTTTGGTAACCAATGGTGAGAGAACACAACTGGATTCAGTAAGATTATTTGCAGACAATTCAAACGGGCAGCAATTGATACGTTTACAAAGTCCTTTTATGTTTGCAGAAATTAAAGGCAGGTACAAGCTTACCCAACTGGCTGATGTGATACAACAATCGATCGATCCATATTTTTCTCTTAGCACAACAAAAAATACAAAGAAGGTTGATGACCACAATTTCACCATCACCGCAAAAGCTTATGATAATCCTGCATTGCGTGCTTTTGTTCCCGAGCTTAAAAAACTTGATTCAATAAATATCGCTGCAAGTTTTTCTACAGTAACCGGGATGAACGCAACCATAAGTGCTCCATTAATTGTTTATGGAACCAATACCATCAATGATATAAAACTGGATGCCGTAACAAAAAACAACCAGATAGAATACAATACTTCGTTCTCGCATTTAAAAAGCGGATCGTTTGCTATGTTTGCCACAAGTCTACATGGTTCTATCGCTAACAATCTTATCAATTTTTCTTTGCATATACAGGATCCGCAGGCGAAAACTAAATATCATATTTCAGGAATCTTTAGCCAGCCTACTTTAAATAATTACAACTTCCAAATAAAACCAGACAGCCTTATGCTCAATTATGAGTCATGGACTGTAAATCAAAATAATCTTATACAATTATTGAATGGCGATATCGTTGCCAATCAATTTGTATTGAGCAAAGGTGTTCAGCAATTAAGTTTGAACAGCGTTGGCGGTGGCAGCAACCGCCCACTCAGCATCGATTTTAAAAATTTTAAAATAGCTACACTTACTGCATTAATTCAAACAGATTCTGCTCTTGTAGATGGAGAACTTAATGGAAATGTATTGCTGAAAGATTATAAAACGCAACCTACATTTACCAGCGACCTTGTAATAAACAATCTCAGCATTTATAAAGATACCCTTGGCAATGTTACAGCGCAGGTGATAAACACAACTCCAAATGTGTACAATGCTAATATTGTTTTAACCGGCAGGGGAAATGATCTTAAAGCTTCGGGTGTTTACTATGTAAAGCCCGGCAATAACAGCAACTTCGATTTTGCGCTTGATATAAAAACGCTTCAAATGAAAGCGCTTGAGGGACCCTCGTTTGGCGCTATACGAAATTCTTCAGGAAGCCTTAGCGGCAACGTTACTTTAAAAGGAACAATGGATGAGCCCATTCTTCGTGGTACAATTAATTTTAATAAAACGGCATTTAATCTTAAAGCTATCAATAGCTACTTTAAAGTTGACAATGAAAGCCTGACGATCGACAACAATGGATTTGCATTCAATAAATTTATTATTCAGGATACTGCCGATAACAACCTCGTAATTGATGGCCGGGTAAACACAACTAATTTTAAAGATTACGCTTTTAGCCTGAAAGTAAATGCAGATAATTTCCAGGTTTTAAATACTACCAAAAAAGACAATAAACTTTTTTATGGTAAGATGGTTCTTACAACGGTACTTAATATAAAGGGAACAAATGATGCACCCGTTGTTGAAGGTTCATTAACCGTAAATGATAAAACTAAATTCACTTTTGTTATGCCACAGGATGAGCCGGGTGTTTTAGACAGGGAAGGCGTGGTAAGGTTTGTTGACCTGGATGCAACAACTGAAGATTCGTTGTTTATGCTGCCGTATGATTCTTTAAATATTTCACGCCTGGTTGGTTATGATATAACTACAAACATTACTATTGACAGGAATGCAGAATTTAATTTAATTGTTGATGCTGCTAATGGTGATTTCATTAACATGAAAGGTGAAGGTTTACTAACAGCCGGTATTGACCCGAGTGGTAAGATAACGTTGGTAGGCTCGTACCAGTTAGATGAAGGTTCTTATGCATTATCATTTAATTTTTTGAGAAGAAAATTTGATATACAAAAAGGCAGCAGGATTTTATGGACGGGAGAACCAACCAAGGCAGACATTGATGTTTCCGCCGTGTATATCGCTAATGCATCACCATTAGATCTTGTGCAAAAACAAATTAGTAACAATGTTGCGGTACGAAATACTTACCGCCAAAAATTACCATTCGAAGTTTGGCTAACCTTAAAAGGTGATTTGCTGAGGCCGGCTGTTTCATTTGATGTCAGGTTGCCGGAAGATAAAAGTTATGTTGTTTCAAAAGATATAATTTCAGCAGTACAAAACAAATTATTACAAATAAGAGAAGAGCCGGGAGAGATAAATAAGCAGGTATTTGCACTTTTACTACTAAGCCGTTTTGTAAATGAAAATCCTTTTGATAATAGCAATGGCGGATTAGATCCGCAGGAATTTTTAAGAGAGAGTGTAAGTAAATTACTTTCAGAACAGTTGAACAGTTTGGCCGGCGGGCTTATCGCAGGAGTTGATGTAAATTTTGATTTGATCACAGCATCAGATTATACCACGGGAGAAAAACGAAACCGTACAGATTTTACTGTTGGACTTACTAAACAATTATTGGGTAACCGCTTAAGGGTTACGGTTGGCAGTAACTTCGAACTTGCAGGTCCTGCTGTTCCAAATGGCAGAGGCGCCAATAATATTGCAGGCAATGTTACAGTTGATTATAACATTAGCAGAGATGGCAGGTATGTTTTAAGAGTATATCGCAAAAATGAATACGAAGGGGTGATTGAAGGGTATATTATTGAAACTCGTTTTGGCCTTATTATTAATCTAGATTATGATCTTTTTAGAGAATTGCTGAAAGGATCGAAACAAAAGAAGAACAGCAAAACCCCGGTAACAACACCTTCATCAGATAAAATGAGAACAACGGATATTAAACCTGACAAGCGCTAAGTAAAAGAAATTTAATGGAGACTATCTTAAAAATTGCATTTCTTATTTTAATAATATCGTTTGCATCATGCAGTAACACACGCCTGTTGCCACCCGGTGAAGCTTTGTACACAGGCGCTACTGTAAAAATAAAAGATAACATTTCAAAAAAAAATAAAAATAGTCTTGAGAAAGAACTTACAGGTTTAACCAGGCCAAAACCTAACAGTAAATTTTTAGGCATACGGCTTAAGTTATCTTTTTTTAATCTTGCAGGTAATCCTAATAAAAAAAATTTCATAAGAAAATTTTTTAGAAATATCGGTGAGCCTCCTGTTTTATTAAGCGATCTAAATCTTGAAAATAATAGCAAAGTGGTAAGAAATTATCTTGAGAACAAAGGATACTTTCATGCAACAGTAAGCGGCGATACTACTGTAAAAAATAAAAAAGCGCGTGCAACATATACAGTGCAGGCAGGTAATCTATACACAGTAAAAACTATTGTATTCCCTCATGATACAACTAACCAATTGGGAATGGCAATTAAAAACACCGAAGCTAAAACGCTTTTAAAACCCAAGGTTCCCTTTGATCTTGGACTCATAAAATCAGAAAGAATACGGATTGATGCAGCCCTTAAAGAGGTGGGATATTATTTCTTCAGCCCTGATTATATTTTGGTTGATGCTGACAGCACCATCGGTAACAATATGGTGAACTTATACATCACAGTTAAAACTAATACACCGCTTGCTGCAAGAAAACCTTATACCATCAATGAAATTTATGTGTACTCTAATTATACATTAGCTACAGCAGCCATTGATACCTCACATAGTTACGAAGAATTTTATAAAGGATACTACGTAATAGATAAAGACAAAAAATTTAAGCCAAATTTATTTGAGCATGTAATGCAGTTTAAGCCCACAGATCTTTACAACCGGAAGGCACACAATCTTGCTCTTAACCGGTTGATAAATCTTGGTGTTTATAAATTTGTAAAGAATCGTTTTGAAGTTGACCCCTTTACAGATGAGCTAAACACTTTTTATTATTTAACCCCGCTTCCTAAAAAAACACTGCGTGCTGAAGTTTCGGGCAATACAAAATCAAACAACAATGCCGGCTCGGTGGTTAGCCTTAGCTGGAGAAATAAAAACTTTTTAAGAGGTGCCGAACTGTTCGCTGTTAATGCTTATGTAGGATCTGAGGTGCAATTTAGCGGAAGGCAGAAGGGTTTTAATACCAATAAATTAGGTGGAGAAATATCTATCACTGTTCCAAAATTTATCATCCCCTTTTTTCTATTTAATACAAAAGGTGCATACGTTCCAAAATCTTACGCACGAATTGGTTATGATCTGCTAAACAGGACAAAACTGTATACATTAAATTCATTTCGTGCAGACCTGGGCTATACGTGGAAACCAAGTGTACGCAAGGAATACCAATACAATCCTATCTCTGTAAATTATGTGCAACCTCTAAACATTACACCACGTTATTTGGATAGCGTAAAAGGCATAAATGGTAGACCCGGAGATTTTACTTTGAAAAAAGCGATAGAAAAACAATTTATCATCGGCTCCAATGCAACCTATAGTTATAATGAAATTATTGATGACCCCAGGGGAAGAGGTTGGTTTGTAACAACCAATCTGGATCTTTCAGGAAATGTTATTGGATTAATAAAACATCCTGATTTGAAGAACGGTGATACTATAAAAATATTTGGCGCTCCCTATTCTCAATATGTAAAAACAGAAGTTGATGTTCGCATGTATTCAAGGCTTGGAATAAAAACCATTTGGGCAAACCGTATTGATCTTGGTGTAGGTATCCCTTATGGAAACAGTTACCAGTTACCATTTATAAAACAATTTTTTATCGGCGGAACCAATAGTCTTCGTGGCTTTAGAAGCAGAACATTGGGACCCGGTATTTATAGGCCTGCCAATGCTGACAGCAGTAATTTTTATCCTGATCAATCGGGTGATATTAAGCTCGAATTAAATACAGAATTGCGGCAAAAATTTTCATCAATATTTGAAGGTGCCGTATTTATCGATGCAGGAAATATCTGGCTAAAGAAAAAGGATGTTTTTAAACCGGGAGCAGAATTCAGCAATAAATTTTTAAGCCAGCTTGCCCTTGATGCAGGCATTGGTATTCGCTTTGACCTTACCATTTTATTGTTGCGATTTGATGTTGCAGTGCCTTTAAGAAAGCCATGGCTGCCTGCAGGACAAAGAGCAACTCAGTTTAACTTCGGCAGCGCAGCATTTAGAAAAGAGAACCTGATATTTAATTTTGCTATCGGTTATCCGTTTTGATGAAGCAAATTTTTTTAATTTTAAAGTGGAGGAGTATAATTTACTACCCTTAACCATATCCCTATAATTATTTTGTTGTGCTGCAGGTGATCAAAATATTCTTTCATAAAAATACTGGTAAGAAAAATATCTCAAATTATATTGACTTCTGAAATAGCCCTGCACTGAAGGTGATTTTCTCTTATTAAAACGCCTGTATTTTGCCATCTAAATAAGAACGAAAAGTATCTCACCTTGAATTACAATGGCGATGATACTCTACATAAAAAAACCCTCCGCAATTGCAAAGGGTTTACAATATTTATTATGATTGACAGATCAATAATTTTTCAGTGTCATTTCTACTCTTCTATTCTTTGCTTTACCTGCAGCTGTTTTATTGCTTGCAATTGGTTTATCCGATCCATAACCTTCTGAGCTCATCCTGCTTTCGTTTATGCCTTTGCTTACAAGATATGCTTTTACAGAATTTGCACGGTCATGAGATAATACATGATTTTTTTCCTGTGTTCCTGTAGTATCTGTATGTCCTGCG
>JBKJSX010000005.1:0-5750 GCA_046594375.1 Chitinophagaceae bacterium | reverse complement strand
CGTGCCGGTATCAGGATAGGTGAATGTTGGCGTGGCAAAAGTTGATGTATCATTCGTTTGAGATTTTACACCAAAATCCCAATAATAAGAATTGATCAATGGTGAATTATTTACGTTAGCAAATGTTGTTGTAAAACTATTGCAACTTGTAAAATATGAAACAGAAGAAGTTGCTACAATGTTGCACGAAGAGCAAATTGGGTCTGCACCTATAAGATCGCAATTTCCTACATCAATATGTATTTCTTTTCGGGTGGTACCTATAAGAACACCACCCCGGTATTCATTTACGGCAACAGCAACTACATAGGTACCCACAGGTGCCGGAGCAACGCCGGAAATAATTCCGGTAAAAGAATTAATGGTAACACCCGGCCCCAGGGGTGACGATCCCGAATATCCAGGATTGTAGGGTATTACAGCATTTGGAAAATATGGCGGGGTTGGTAAGAGGGGAGGATTTGGTACGGGCGAATTATTACTTCCACCGGTAAGACCATCAATAAAAAAGTAACTCAAAGAATCTTTATCTGCATCCGTTGCACTAAAATTAAAAGTGAATGGTGAATTATGACAAACGATGACTGTATCTTTTTGAGCAAAAGCAGGGCTGGAATTATTGCGGTATGTTTTGCCATTGATCATACCAGGGATTGCATTTGTATAAGTTAAACCTACCTGTGAAGAATTGCTCACATTTATAATTCCAGGAATTCTGCAACACCTTTGAACAGATAAAATGTACCCACCTGAATTATTAGGTAAATCTATTGTCTCGACATAGTCAAAAATATTGTAACAAACATCCGGGGGGTTTGTAATACAACTAAAATCAATCTTTCTTATAGAGTCAGATGCTGCCAATGGGATAGTTTCAGTTTGAATAAGTTGGTTGGTAACTCCATCAAAAATGCCAAGAAAAACCTGAAGATCTTTTTGTCCGCTTGATAAAAAACCGCACCTTATATATTGCTTTACAGTGATCTTATATTTTGAGGTATTGGTAGCAGCTCCAACTCCAAGATATTCGTAATAGATCCATCCACCTTTTATATGATCGGCAAATGAAACAAGACTGCAAAGAGAAAGTAAAAAAATAAATAAAGATTTCTTCATCCGATGGAGTATGGTAGCACAGATATAAAGACCTCAAATTACACCAAAACGCTGTTTAAAAAGAACCGTTGGTCATCTGAAGTGGTTAATTAATCGTCAAATGTTTTGTAAAAAAGATTGCAGGATAGCAAATGATCCTGCGCTTTCTTCTATCATACCCATATGACCCGTATCTAAAATATGAATATAAGATATTGCAGGCAGGTGGCATTGTTGCAAAGATGCCTGCATTGGAATGGCATTATCTTTTTCTCCAATGATAAACAACACAGGTTTATTAAATGTTTTTAAAACTTCAGTTGTATTGGGCCTGTTTATCATTGCCCGGTAGTATTGTATCAACGCTTCCGGTGTAAATTTTCTTCCTTCTTCAATTATGTCTTCCATTTCTTTTAGATGCTTGTTGCCCGCAAAAAGATTAGGAATAGCAGTTCTTAAAAATGCATAACACCCATTTTGTTTTATAAAGTCAATGGCTTTATGGCGCGTTTGTTTTTTTTCTTCATCATCAGCAAATGAAGAGGAATGAAATAATCCAAAGCCATTTAATAGTTCAGGATATTTTTTAGCAAAGGCAAGGGTGATGTAGCCGCCCATGCTGTGCCCAATAAGTACAGCACCAGCCCCCTTTAAATCTACCCCCTTGGGCGATACTTTGGGAAGTTCTTCATCCAGAATTTCTTTTATTACATCAGCGTAATCTTCAATTGATACTTTGTCTCCATCAAGCTTTTCAGACTTTCCGCTGCCGGGCAGATCAGGAACTATCAATAAAAAATTATGTTGAAGATATTTAATGAGTCCATTCCAAATATTTCCGTCCTCAGCAAAACCATGAATAAGCACTACAGGCTTGCCTTTACCAAGTACCCTATAGTAAATGCTTTTAGTTTTATATTGAATGAACAGGCTTTGTTGCATAAGCTATGCTGCGAAAAATTAGTAATAACATAATAGGTATATAAGCTGAATTCATTTGTTGCGGCAGAAAAAACCAGGCAAGCAAAACCAATGAATCACAAATAGAAGATATTAAAAAATATTTTTTTGCCCATTGCTTTTTGGTGTGAATAAAAAACGCCATTACAAAATGTGTTGGCCATGTCCACAACAGGTTGTAATTATTTTGACAAACAATATGATCAGTGCCAAACCACATAAAAAGAATTAGTAATCCGCTAAAACCTGCCATAAAAAAAATGAAGCCATCAAAGCCATACAAAGATTTTTGGATCGAATTATTTTTGGAAAAACTTAACAGCACGATTATTACCAGCAGTAAACTGAAAATAAATAATGGATCGAGGATGAAATTTCTTTCAACTTTTTGTTCCGGGATATCAATCGGGTTATTTTTTGATTTCAAAACGGTTGTGCTTCCAATAGTTGCACTATCAAAGGCTTTTAGCAGATAATCAGGAAGAAACATTGCCTGCCTGTTATTCATTACTGCATCTGTAGTAGCTCCCAATAAAAGATCCATCCCGAGTTTGATCCATTTCCTGTCATATCGATCCATGTACTCAAAAATATGTTGGCGAAAAGTTGTTGGTTTGTTTACAACAGATGTATAACGAACTGTTGAATCAGCCGATCTTTCCAAAAGGTCACGGAGGCGTGTAGTGCAATTGTCAAAGAAGAAATCGTATTTGTAAAATTTATTTTCTCCCATTAAATTCTGCATGAGAAGTTTCGCCATTTTGCTTTTTTCATTACATGAAAGATCCAATACCTGTTCGGTCATACTTCTTTTTTGGTGTTCATAATCCTGTTTAAAAGAAATAAAATCCTGGGTAGATAAATAATACATCAATTTACCACGAACGAATTTTGTATAAAATCCCGGCTCATCAAAACTGAATGTCCCATAATTGTAAACAATGTCTTCATTGCTTACCGAATCAGTTACACGAACAGCGCTATGCCCAAACGTTGAATACAATTCTTCGCCGGGTCCACAGGTAAGGAGGCTAATGCGCAGATGACACGGATCAGTTTGAGCAAAAGTGAAAAGTGAAAAGTGAAAAGTGAAAAGTAAAAAGGTAAGTCGTAAAAACATAAAACATATTATGCTTCAAAAATAGTTGTTGTCGGGAGACCAGCAACGGTAATCAATATTGGATGATTCAAAAATAATTCTCGCATACTATTATTAATAATCTCAAATACCTGTACAAATTTCAAAATTAAGTTCCCCCGTTGGGGGTCAGGGGGCTTTACCGGCTATAATTAGGCGCTTCTCTTGTTATCTCAATATCGTGTGCATGACTTTCTTTCATTGCTGCATTGGTAATTTTTACAAATGTTGCCTGCTTAAGTGCTTCAATATTTTTTGCGCCGCAATAACCCATACCCGCTCTCAATCCACCGGTGAACTGGTGTACTACTTCATTTAAAAATCCTTTATAAGCAACACGTCCCTCAATCCCTTCGGGAACAAATTTTTGTATCTCATCTTCTACATCCTGAAAGTAACGGTCGCTGCTTCCCTGCGC
The DNA here is from genome assembly GCA_046594375.1 of Chitinophagaceae bacterium. GTDB lineage: Bacteria > Bacteroidota > Bacteroidia > Chitinophagales > Chitinophagaceae > Ginsengibacter. The sequence goes on along the minus strand of JBKJSX010000005.1, from coordinate 2,139 downwards.
CATTGCACCCAGTGAACCCATGCCACGGTATTGCTTAAACTTTCTGCCTTCGTAAATAATTGTCTCGCCGGGACTTTCTTCGGTTCCTGCAAAAACATTTCCCATCATCACACAACTTGCACCGGCAGCCAAAGCTTTCACCATATCTCCTGTATAACGGATACCTCCATCTGCAATTATGCCAACGTTTTTATTTTTTAATGCTGATGCGGCTTCCATCAATGCAGTTATTTGCGGAACACCTGCCCCTGCAACAATTCTTGTAGTGCAGATAGAACCCGGTCCTATACCCACTTTCACAGCGTCGGCTCCGGCGTCTGCTAAAGCCTTTGCACCCGCTGCGGTGCCTATGTTTCCGGCAATAACCTGCAGGTCTTTAAAATTATTTTTTATTTTTTTTAATGCAGTGATAACTCCTTTCGTATGGCCATGCGCACTGTCTAAACAAATAATATCAACACCAACCTGTTGCAATGCAGCAACACGATCATCAATATCTTTTGTAATGCCTACGCCTGCGCCAACTAATAATCTCCCGAAGGAATCTTTTGTTGCATTGGGATGATTGTGTACCTGCAAAATATCCCTGTAAGTAATTAATCCTTTTAATATTCCTGTCCTGCTTACAACAGGAAGCTTTTCAATTTTATGTTTTCTTAAAATGGACTGTGCTTTTTTTAGGTCTGTACCTTCAGGTGCCGTGATGAGGTCTTCTGTTGTCATCACTTCGCTTACTTTGCGTTTATAATTTTCTTCAAAGCGCAGATCACGGTTGGTTAAGATACCTACCAGTTTCCTATTTGCATCAACAATGGGAATTCCGCCGATCTTATTTTCTTTCATCAGTCTCAAAGCATCGCCAATCGTAGCATCTACTAGCAGTGTAATCGGATCGAGTATCAAACCGCTTTCACTTCGTTTTACTTTGCGAACTTGTGCAGCCTGTTGATCAATACTCATGTTCTTGTGTAAAATTCCCAGGCCACCTTCACGGGCTAATGCAATTGCAAGCGATGCTTCTGTAACAGTATCCATTGCCGCAGATAACATCGGAATGTTCAGCGTGATATTTTTTGTTAGCTGTGTTTGAATATTTACATCACGGGGAAGTACTTCGCTATATGCAGGCATCAGCAATACATCATCAAAAGTTAAACCTTCACCGAAAAATTTTTTTGAATTGGATAAAGAGGAGTTGTTTATTGTTGCCATGCATAAAGATAAGTCAATAGGTCATTAGTCAATAGGTCAATATGAAATAAATTTAAACATACACTTAGTGACCTAATAACAAATGACTACTTCACAATCTCTATAAGTTCAATATCAAAAACAAGTTCCTTGCCTGCAAGCGAATGATTGGCATCAAGCACCACAACATCATCTTTAATTTCTGCAACAGTTACCGGAAAAGGCTGCCCTACTTCGTTTCTTAATTGTAATTGCATGCCCACATCCAGCTTCATTTCAGCAGGAATATTTGATTTCGGGAATTCAATCACTGACTCCTCATCCTTTAGTCCATAAGCATCCTCAGGTATAATATTTATCGTTTTCTTTTCGCCCACACTCATGCCCGGCATTGCATGGTCAAAGCCTTTTATCATTTGCCCTGCACCTACAGTAAATTCAAGGGGCTCCCTTCCATCACTGGAATCAAATTGTTCACCGTTGGTTAATTTACCGGTGTAATGAACTCTAACTACATCTCCTTCTTTTGCTTGTTCCATGTATTTTGTTTTTAAATTTTGTAAGTCAACATTTATACCAAAGATTGTTTTCCCGGTTTGTTAAATCATTTGCCATTAATAACTTTTTAATAAGATTTGCAAAGTAATCCCGAAATTTCGGGAGTATTTTAAAATAGTTTATGAAAAAATATATTTCAACTTTATTTGTCTTGTGTTTGCTTTATAGTGTAGCAATTGCTCAGCTTAAAATAATTCCCGGCGCAGAAAGAGTGGATGTGTATGTGCCATTGCTGAAAGGCAAGTCTGTGGCTGTTTTTGCCAACCAAACATCAGTGGTGGGTAATACGCATTTGATTGATATGCTGATAAAGCGGGGCATTAAAGTGGTAAAAATATTCAGCCCTGAGCATGGCTTTAGGGGCAATGCAGATGCAGGCGAAAAAGTAGG
>JBKJSX010000094.1:0-7277 GCA_046594375.1 Chitinophagaceae bacterium | reverse complement strand
ATCAATTTTACCGAAGCAGATTACTAACTTAAAAAATTATCAAATCAGCAGCGGGAGAATTGCATCACCATCTATATTATTTTCATCCAAAGGTTTTTTAATTATCGATGCTGAAGATCACTGTCATGATAATGCCATTAAGTAACTACAAGTTCGGTTTGCTCTATTATCTTTCTATTCTAAAATGGTTTTGACGCATCTAAAAAATAACTCATTTCAATGGGCAATCGTTACTTTACTATAGCGCTACAGTAAAATCCACAAAACAAAAAAAGAGTGGTAGCGCTCTTGTGCAGGCGTATAGACTGGAATATCTTTGTATAAGAAGTTGATTGATGCACCAATAGCATCGATCTCAGTTTTTAAACTTGATTTTATATAATAATAATTGTTTTAAATCCATATCCACCGAATAACCAAAAAAAATCCAGTATCAATCAACTTCTTGCTTTTTTATCCAATTCCTGAGAATATCCAAAAACCCCCACAAACTTATTAGTCCCGAAACCGGGGCTTTTTTGTTTTAGATCAAATCACTTTTTCGTTGCCAAATATTTTTCCCTGATGATCTCGTACACAGGCTTCTCATACACTTTACTTTCCAGCCACGAAATAATATCCAAGTAAACAAAGGCACGTGTTTCAAAGCGATTCTTTTCTAACTGTTTTAGTTTTTCTAAAAGTTTTTCAAACTCAGGCCGTAATTTTTTAGGTGATAATTGAAATGACTTGCGCAGGAATTTAAACATCTCTTCTTCCACCAAACTCAGGTTTTCCATCTTCGCCATAAAACGGTAAACAGATTTAACCAGGTATTCCATCAGGTCAAAATTTCCTAATTCATAATGTGCGATCAAATGTAACAGGCGGGCATAACATTGTAGATCATTCCTAAGGTCTACTTTCCAGTTAATTATTTTATTCAAATAATCTATACTGTTGCCAAATTCTCCTGCACCAAAATACAACGAAGCAATTTTGTAATAGAATACAAGAATGCGATGCCTGTCAAGATGAAGCTGGAACTCATTTATTTTTTCAGTGATAGCGGGCACTAATAATACTCCATCTGCAAATGTTCCATCCAAAAAGTGTTGATTAATTTTTGCAATGTATAAATACACAAAAACCTGTATTCGGTTATTATCACTTTGTTTTACAATATCTGATGTTGCAAATAGCTCAAATTCTTTCAGGTCTTTTTCAAACTTTGAATAATTGCGAACAGTAAAATGCGCATTCAACAAATTATGCAACCCCTTTATGTAACTGGCTGTTTCAATATCTATCATGATGCGCTCCTGGTGAAAAAGATCAACCCAATGTTGCGTGTACCGGTAATACATTATAAAATCCTGGCGGATGAATGCATACCAGCAATAACTTTGATACAAATATAATTTCGCATAAAAATCATTTGCTTTTTTAAGATCGTCTGACAAATAAGACTTAAAATAATTTTCAATTTCTATTTCATCTTTTTCGTTTCTTGCATGGCCATTATTAATATACCAGCTATACAATTGTAATGAAAGATTGGAAAGTTTTGTTATCCTTACCAAATGATCGTTTACATCATCTGCCTCATTGATCAATTGTGTAGCCCGGTCCTTAAGGCTTCGTGTTATGTGAAGACTCTCAATTTTTTTTTCTAAAAATAATACCTGTACAAGAAGGCTGATCTGGTTATTTGCTTTTGCTGTTTCTTTTATTTTATCCAGTACTTTAAGGCTTTGAAGGTAAAGGCCTTTGTTATAAAGAATTCTTGCATTATCTAATTGCTCATGTAATTGTATATCAATACTTTTATTTTCCAAAAGCCTCAGGCTTGCCAAAACCTGTTTATACAAATGCGCTTTCGTGTTAGAAAGTTGTTGCTTTTTTAATGAGCTTGCCTTCTTCAATAAAAGTTCTTCATCATACTCATTCATACCTTCCAATGCATCAAAAAGCTGTATAACTTTCATATCCTCATTACCCGAATTTCTTTTTACATATAACTTAAAATTTCGCTTCTCCTGCTTTTGTAGTGAGTGTATCAATTGAAAAAGGGCATCTGTTGATCGGTTGGGCATCGTAATTTAATTATCATAAAATCCAGTATTCATAGAGGTTTCATTCATTTTGCCTGCTTTAAGTATTGTAAAAACCACCATATATTAATTAGACATTCATTTACAGAGAAACTATTTTTATATGAGCCTCTATCCTGAGATCCGGAATATCACTTTATTGCAAATCATTCTGCTTAAAATCATATCACAATGCCTGAAAATAAAGTCTTCATTTTTGACACAACACTTCGCGATGGCGAACAAGTTCCCGGGTGTAAGTTAAATACAAATGAGAAAATAGAACTTGCCCTGGCGCTTGAAGATTTAGGAGTGGATATTCTTGAAGCCGGATTTCCTGTTTCCAGTCCCGGAGATTTTGAATCTGTCACTGAAATTTCACGCATAATTAAAAATGCAACTGTTTGCGCATTAAGCCGTGCAGTGCAAAATGATATTGAGGTAGCAGCAAAAGCATTAAGGTATGCGAAGCGCCCAAGGATACATACAGGAATCGGCACATCAGATTATCACATAAAAAGTAAATTCAATTCAACACGGGATGAGATTTTAGAAAGGGCTATTCAATGTGTAAAATGGGCCCGCAACTTTACTGATGATATTGAATTTTATGCAGAAGATGCTGGCAGAACTGACAATGAATATTTAGCAAGAGTAATTGAAGCAGTAATTATAGCCGGCGCAACAACAGTTAATATTCCTGACACAACGGGCTATTGTCTTCCTTATCAATACGGAGAAAAAATTGCGTTTCTTATAAATAATGTTCCCAATATTGATAAGGCAATTATTTCATGTCATTGTCATAACGATCTTGGATTAGCTACAGCAAACTCCATTGCTGGTGTTGTAAGCGGGGCACGTCAAATTGAATGTACTATAAATGGTTTGGGAGAAAGAGCTGGTAACACTTCTCTTGAAGAAGTAGTGATGGTATTAAAGCAACACAAACATCTTGGTCTTTATACGGATATTAATGCAAAAAAATTAAATCCTATTAGCTGGCAAGTTGCTGATATTATGCGAATGCCAGTGCAGCCTAACAAAGCAATTGTTGGCTCAAATGCATTCTCACATTCTTCGGGCATTCACCAGGATGGATTTTTAAAAGACAAACTCACTTACGAAATAATTGATCCCACAGAAGTTGGCGCAGAAGAAAGTAAAATCGTACTAACAGCAAGAAGTGGTCGCAGTGCCCTTGCCTTTCGTTTTAAAAAATTAGGTTTTGAATTTACACGAAACGATATAGATTTTTTGTATGAAGAATTTTTAAAATTAGCAGACTTACATAAAGAAATAAAAGAAGAAAATTTATTACAGCTGGCAAAACAATACCAGTCAACTGAACACAGCATAGCATAAAAAATGTACGATGTAATAAGTACGATGTTGATCTATGATAGACTAATAAAAAAATAAACAATTTCTAAAATTTGAGTACAGAAAATAAAAATAAGATTGAATCATTTGAGTCTTCGAAAGTCTCCCCCAGGGGGGGGGATTTAGAGGGGGCTACCCTCTTCCAAAAAATCTGGCAAAAGCATTTAGTAAAAACAATCCCTGAAGGACCAGATGTTATTTATATCGACAAACATTTTATTCACGAAGTCACAAGTCCACAGGCATTTGCAGGAATCGAAAAAAGGGGGTTCAAAATATTCCGCCCACAAAATATTGTGGCAACTGCTGATCACAACGTGCCTACCGTTAACCAGCACCTGCCTATAAAGGATATGTTATCAAGATTACAGGTAGATCAATTAGTAACTAACTGCACAAAACATGGGATAGAACTGTATGGTTTGGGTCATCCTTACCAGGGAATAGTTCATGTGATAGGACCTGAGTTAGGGATCACTCAACCGGGAATGACAATCGTTTGCGGCGACAGCCATACATCTACCCATGGTGCTTTTGGATCAATTGCGTTTGGCATTGGCACCAGCGAAGTAGAAATGGTTTTTGCTTCGCAATGTGTTTTGCAAAGCAGGCCAAAAGTAATGCGGATAAATATTAATGGCGAGTTAAACAAAGGCGTGGTGTCAAAAGATATTATCCTCTACATCATTTCAAAAATAACATCAAGTGGTGCAACAGGATATTTTGTGGAGTACGCAGGTTCAGCAATAAGATCGCTTTCGATGGAAGCACGCATGACCATTTGCAATATGAGTATAGAGATGGGAGCAAGAGGCGGAATGATTGCGCCTGATGAAATTACATTCGATTATATAAAAGGAAGAAAGTTTGCGCCACAGGGAAAAGAGTGGGACAAAAAATTAAATGAATGGAAACAGTTGCATACCGATAATGATGCAGTTTTTGATAAAGAAATAAATATAGATGCAGCAGACATAGAACCAATGATAACGTATGGAACCAACCCCGGCTTAGGCATTGCAATAAATGGTTTGATACCAACCGCAGAAAGTATTCCTGATGAAGGTGAAAGAAAAAATATTTTAAAAGCGCTTGAATATATGGGGCTGCAACAAGGCAAATCTTTATTGGGAATGCCTGTGCAAAATATATTTATTGGAAGCTGTACCAATTCAAGGATAGAAGATCTGCGTTTGGTGGCAAGTATTGTAAAAGGTAAAAAGAAAAGTGAGCATGTGAAAGTGATGATAGTACCGGGATCTCAGCAGGTAGCTGCACAAATAGTAGCTGAAGGTCTTGATAAAGTTTTTGAAGCAGCAGGATTTGAAGTGCGCCAGGCAGGCTGCAGCGCATGTTTGGGAATGAATGAAGATAAAATTCCTGCAGGTGAATATTGTATCTCCACGAGCAACAGAAATTTTGAAGGAAGGCAAGGTGCAGGTGCAAGAACATTATTGGCAAGTCCGTTAACAGCTGCCGCTTCAGCCATAACAGGTGTTGTAACAGATGTAAGAACACTTTTAAATTAAGCAATGGAACCCATAAAAATTATACATAGCAGGTTTGTTCCTTTACCACTGGAAAATGTTGATACGGATCAAATAATTCCTGCACGCTTTTTAAAAGCTACTACACGTGAGGGTTTTGGTAAAAATCTATTTCGTGACTGGCGTTACCTTGATAATGATGACACCAATCCAAAAAAAGATTTTGTGTTGAATCAGAGTGATTACGAAGGAAAAATATTAGTTGCAGGAAAAAATTTTGGTTGCGGATCATCACGTGAACATGCTGCATGGGCTTTACTCGATCATGGATTTACTGTTGTTGTATCAAGTTTTTTTGCTGACATATTTAAAGGAAATTCTTTGAACAATGGTGTAATCCCTGTGCAGGTAAGCGATGAGTTTCTGCAAAAAATATTTAAGCAGGATAACCAGTCAACACTAACAGTAGACCTGGAGAAACAAAAAATAATTATTAACAACACCGGCGAAGAAGAAATATTTGAGATAAACAGTTACAAAAAAAATTGCCTGTTAAATGGCTATGATGATATTGATTACCTCATAAGCATTAAAGACGACATTGAAAATTTTGAAAAACAATACGCATAAACTATGGAGAAAAATATTGCAGTGATAGCGGGTGATGGAATTGGGCCTGAAGTAACACAACAATCGATAAAAATATTAAACGCAGTGGCAGAAAGATTTGACCACGAATTTAATTATACTTATTGCCTGATGGGTGCTGATGCAATTGATAAAACAGGCAATCCATTGCCCGATGAAACTATTGAAGTTTGTTTAAACAGCGATGCAATTTTATTTGGTGCCATAGGTCATCCAAAATATGATAATGACCCTACCGCGAAAGTAAGGCCTGAACAGGGTTTGCTAAAAATAAGAAAGACCCTGCAATTGTTCGCCAACATACGTCCTGTTACAACTTACCCATCTTTACAACACTTGTCTCCATTAAAAAGCAAGCACCTCGAAGATGTTGATTTTGTAATTTATCGCGAACTGACAGGAGGAATTTATTTCGGCAAAAAAGAACTGAGCGAAGATCTTTCAGAGGCATCTGATAGTTGCACTTATAATTAAACTGAAATAGAACGCATCACACACCTGGCATTTAATGCGGCCCAAACAAGAAGAAAAAAATTAACCCTTGTTGACAAAGCAAACGTTTTAGAAACATCAAGGCTTTGGAGAAAAACCGTACAGGAAATTGCTCCATCCTACGCAGATGTGGCTGTTGATTATATGTTTGTTGACAATGCCGCCATGCAGATAATTGTAAATCCAAAACAGTTTGATGTGATCCTGACTGAAAATATGTTTGGAGATATTTTGAGTGATGAAGCAAGTGTAATCAGCGGTTCGTTAGGATTGTTGCCCTCAGCTTCTATCGGAAATTCATCAGCATTATTTGAACCTATTCACGGTTCTTATCCTCAGGCAGCAGGTAAAGACATTGCCAACCCTTTAGGTTCCATTTTATCTGCCGCAATGATGCTTGAACATTTCAATATGCATGAAGAAGCTGACCTGGTAAGGAAAGCAGTTGAATGGACAATAAACAATGGAATGGTTACAAAAGATATTGATCCCATAAATTTTTATTTCATGTCAACCATCGGCGACCTGATAATTGATTATGTTAATGGAAGAATCCCTGGAACATTTAATAAAAAAAATATTGAATTAAGAAAATCAACAATTATTTAGTTATGTATTATAATGAGAACACGATACTTTATTTAAATGGCGCATTTGTAAAAGCAGTGGATGCAAAAATGGATTTCTACAGCCAGAGTCTTCACTATGGTTATTCTGTTTTTGAAGGAATTCGTTCTTATAAAACTGTAAACAACGAAACAAAGATTTTCAAAGCTGTAGAACATTTTGAAAGATTAAAGGCTTCTGCACACGCAATGAATATGCCCTACCATTGGATGACTGAAGAATTGATTGATGCCACGTATGAAGCATTAAAAAGAAATGATCTACAGGATGCGTATGTACGCCCCCTTGTGTATGCACCGGCAAATATGAGTTTTGTAAAAAATGAAAAATCGTTTATCGTAATTGAAGTGTGGAAGATGCAACCTTTTTTAGGAGATAAACTATTACGTGTGATGACATCTTCTTTTCAAAGGCCCAACCCCAAAGGGTTCAAAATACAGGCAAAGGCGGGTGGTCATTATGTAAATTCAATTCTTGCCAGCCAGGAAGCAAAGGCAGAAGGTTTTGATGAAGCATTATTACTAGACATGAATGATTTTGTTGCTGAAGGTCCCGGAGCCAATATTTT
>JBKJSX010000109.1:0-12436 GCA_046594375.1 Chitinophagaceae bacterium | reverse complement strand
GTTTGCCTGCGCTGTTGATCAGGCGAATCTTTTTTTATGATCACCATACCGCCAATTTTTATAGTATCGGCATGCTGTGTTTTTGCAGAGTCATTTTGTGCCAATACTGTTGCTGATACAAAGCATGTCGCAATTATTAGAGAGATTCGTTTCATTCTTATTTATTTTTTTAGTGTTTCAGATTTTATTTTAGTTATCCTTTGGTAGTTCTGATTTAAAACCATTATTCTTAAAAGATATTTTACTTTCTATAACACGTTTTACTTTTTTTAAGAAATTACCCACTTTACTTTTTTTAAATTCTTCAGTAGTGATATTATAAAAAATATAGTTCTCGCTTTTTACTTCTGCATCTGCAATGTAAGAAGCAGGCTTTACATAGCTACTACTTTCAACAACAGGTTCGCTCTTTGTCGTTTTATCATTAGGTTCAGTTGTTATATTAATTGGTTGCGGAAGTTCATTGCTTTTTCTTACCTCCGTTATCTTTGGAACATCAATAGCAACATCTTCTTTTTTCTGTACAGGTTTCTTTTCAACAATATTTACTTCAGGTTCATCAAAGGGTTGAATATTTTTTACTGTTACGTTTTGCTGAAGTTGAGTTTGCTTTTTTAGGTGATTGTCAGATAAACTCTTCGGAGCTTTGGTATTATTAGTTGTTGTTACCAACAGATTATTAATAGAATCCTTTGCAGTAAGCTCTTTTGGTTCAACCGGCTTAACAATAATCTTTTCGGTTGGCACTTTTGTTTGTTTTGTTGCAACCTCTTTATCTGCTTTATCGCTTTGCAAATAACTAATTCCTGTCCACAATCCAATACCCAATAAAACTGCTGCAGCCACTGCTTTCCAGCGCAAAGAAATTACTTTAGTATCATCATTTTCTTTTTTATATAAAGAACTTTTACCGGGAAAGACAATTGACGTGTCAGGCTCATACTTAACCTGCTGCAATAAAGAAAACTCTTTTTGTAAAGAAGGATTTGAGAGTACAAATTTTTCTGTTTCTTCAATTTCATCAAGGCTTAGCTCATTATCATTGTATAACAAAAACTTTTCTTCATAATTAGTTTCATCAATAAATCCTTCACTTTTGTATAAAGAATTTTTATCAGCAAGTCTTATAGAAGTGTCAGGCTTTACAACAGATTGCTGCAGCATAATAAATTCTTCTTCCAGGTCTGCATTTTGGCTTACAAACATCTCAACAATACTTTTTTCTTCAACAGATAATTCCTTATCTGTATACAATAAAAAATATTCTTCGTAATTATTTCTGTTGATGTTCATGGGTTTTACTTTATATCACATTTTCTCTTCTCACTAAATATGTTTTTAATTGCAACCGTGCCCTGTGCAGGTAAACTTTTACCTGGCTTTCGCTCAGTCCCGTTATTTGCCCTATCTCGTTATAATTATATCCTTCATAATCTTTTAATAGCACCAGGCTTCTTTGTGTTTCACCAAGTTTATGCAAAGCCTCATCCAATATTTTTTTTACATTGTATTCCTGTTTGTTTGTTACCGAGGTGTGGTCTTTAAAATCTTCTTTTAGTGTTATTCGTTTTTGCTTCCTGATATGATCGATCATCTGATGATAAGCTACTGTAAACAAATATGATTTACTCCTTTCATTATCCACCTGCTCCCGGTTTATCCAAAGCTTTTCAAAAGCTGTTTGCACAACATCCTGCGCATCTTCTTTATGCCCAAGATTTTTCAGGATAAACCGATAAACATTATCAGCATACAGGCTTACACAATGGTTATATTCTTTCTCGGTCATTTAAATTGGCAATTTACAATTAGTCTGATAAGAATTGATTTGTAGTTATACGACAAACTCAGGCAAATGTTACAACCTCTAAATCTACACCCTCTTAAAATACTCCTTAAAGGGAGGACGTTGATAGTTAATAATTTTGGAGTTATTATAACTCATAAAGTTTTGAAACACTCTCATTTCTCTTTAGCCATTCGCAAGTCTCCCTTTAGGGAGATTTAGAAGGTTTCATCAAGTTTTGAAAATACTCTCATTTCTCTTTATCCTTACGTAAGTCTCTCTTTAGGGAGATTTAGAGGGTTTTCTTTTGTAGGTTTGCGGAAGATAATAATATTATATGAATACAAATTTTGTTGAGCGCATTGGGACAGAACTGGATGAGATAAAACTTGCAGGATTGTATAAGAACGAAAGAATAATTACCAGCGAACAGGGAGCTAAAATTTCCGTGAACGGTAACAGGGTTTTAAATTTTTGCGCCAATAATTATCTTGGCTTGTCATCACATCCCAAAGTAATTAAAGCTGCTAAAAAATATATTGATGAAAGAGGATATGGCTTAAGCAGTGTACGATTTATTTGCGGCACACAGGATATTCATAAAGAACTTGAAACAAAAATTTCAGAATTTTTAGGCACAGAAGATACCATTTTATATGTAGCATGCTTTGATGCGAATGGCGGCATATTTGAACCTTTATTTGGTGAAGAAGATGCCATTATCTCTGATGCATTAAATCATGCAAGCATTATTGATGGTGTAAGATTGTGCAAGGCAAAACGTTTGCGCTACGAGCATAACAACATGGAGGATCTTGAAAATAAATTAAAAGAAGCTGAAGGTTTAAGAAGCCGCATTATTGTTACTGATGGCTCGTTCAGCATGGACGGAACCATTGCAAAACTTGATGTGATCTGTGATCTTGCAGATAAATATAATGCGATCGTTATGATAGATGAAAGCCACTCAAGTGGTTTTCTTGGCAAGACAGGAAGAGGCGCACATGAGTATAGAAATGTGATGGGAAGAATTGATGTCATCACAGGTACCTTAGGCAAAGCGCTGGGCGGCGCAAGTGGAGGTTTTACCAGCGGAAAAAAAGAGATCATTGAAATGTTACGCCAACGCAGCAGACCTTATTTGTTTAGCAACAGCGTTGCACCAAGTATTGTTGGTGCTTCTATTGCAGTATTTAACATGCTTGGCAAAACAACAAAACTGCGTGATAAGCTGGAAAAAAATACAAAATATTTCAGGGAGAAAATGACAGCTGCAGGATTTGATATTAAGCCCGGCGATCATCCTATTGTTCCGATAATGTTATACGATGCAGTGCTTGCACAGACTTTCGCTGCCAAACTTTTAGAAGAAGGAATCTATGTAATAGGATTTTTCTTCCCAGTGGTAGCAAAAGGGCAGGCACGCATTCGTGTTCAGATAAGTGCTGCTCATAAAAAGAAACATCTTAATAAAGCCATTGAAGCATTTACAAAAATTGGTAAAGAATTGCAGGTGATAAAAAGCCCCCTGTCCCCCGATGGGGGAACTTAGGTTGTTATTAAATTTTATATCAGGATAGTTTTGTTATCATGATACTATAGTATTGCAATATTATTTCAATGCTAAACTTTGCCTTCCCTTCGGTAAGAGCTATAGTGGTAACTTTCTTTTGAAATTTACTAACGTGGGATGGGCTAACCGGTAAAGAACTACAATTGCTAAAATCTTAAAAATTTTATGTCCGAATCATCAACAACGTTCAAAGCTAAAAGCACCATTAAAAGCGCAGACCTTGAGCATCGTCAAAAAATAAATTTTAATATCGCCAGATATGACGCGGTTGTTCCCCAGGGAAAGCACCAGTTTAGTGATGTTCATCTTGCAAGGGAAAGAGCAAAGAATGTGAAATGGAAAGCCCTCGAAACATTAGACCAGCAGCTTGAACAATTTGAAATGAATTTTACAAAGAACGGCGGAAAAATAATATATGCTTCTACCGCACAGGAGGCCTTGGATGAGATACTGGCTATTTGTAAAGAAAAGAATTGCAAAACGCTTGTGAAGAGCAAGAGCATGGTTACAGAAGAAATTCACTTGAATTCTTTTTTAGAAAAAAATAATATTGAAAGTGTTGAAACAGATCTTGGTGAATATATCCAGCAATTAGATGGAGAAGCGCCATACCATATTGTTACACCTGCTATGCATAAAAGCAAAGAAGATGTTGCAAAATTATTTGCAGAAAAATTAGGCACCGATCCCAAACTAACACCGGAAGAACTAACTTTAGTGGCAAGAGAAAAACTTCGTGAAAAATATGTACAGGCAGAAGTTGGAGTAACCGGCGCCAACTTTATTATCGCTGACACAGGCAGCATTGCCGTTACCGAAAATGAAGGCAATGCAAGATTGAGTGCAGCTTTCCCCAAAACACATATTGCCATTGTAGGCATTGAAAAGATACTTCCTTCAATAACTGACCTGGGATTATTTTGGCCATTACTTGCCACCTACGGCACAGGACAAAAAATTACTGTGTACAACACCATCATCAGCGGACCAAAAAAACCAAATGAAACAGATGGTCCTGAAGAGATGTATGTCATCCTTCTCGACAATGGCCGCACAAATATTTTAGCTAACCCAAAACAAAGAGAAAGCCTTTATTGCATAAGATGCGGCGCATGTTTAAATGCATGCCCGGTTTATAAAAATATTGGCGGACATGCATACGGTACTACTTACAGCGGACCGATAGGAAGCGTTATCACTCCGCACCTGCAGGGAATGGCTGAATTCAAACACTTAAGTTATGCTTCTTCGCTATGTGGTAATTGCACGGAAGTTTGTGCAGTAAAAATTAATTTACATGAATTGCTTTTGGAAAACAGGCATGAAGCAGTGGAAGAAGGAGTTGCTACGCTTGCTGAAAAGCTAGCTTGGAAAATGTGGAAGACAGCATCCTTACACAGGGGCATGATGAATTTGAGCAATGGAAAAATGAAGAGCTGGATGGTGAATAAAATTTTTAAAGGTTGGCAAATAAACAGGAGTGAATTGCATTTCAGTAAAAAAACATTTAATGAAATGTGGAAGGAAAGAACAAAGAAACAGAAGCTGTAACCCATCCCACCTAAGTTTCCCTTCGGGAGACAGGGGTTTAATTAATTGGTTCTGCCGGGGCCAAAATAATTTTTTTCTTAATGCTGTTATTTACAAGATATACGCCGGCAATGGTAATTGCGCCACCAATTGCGATGAATATTGTAAGCTTTTCACTAAGAAGTGCTGCGCCTAAAAGTACCGCCACTATTGGGTTTATATAGGCATATATTGATGCAAGTTCAGTTGGTAATCGCTGCAGTGAATAAATGTATGCCACGAAAGTTAAAACAGAACCAATAATAACAAGATAGCTAATAGCCCACCACGAGGATGCAGGTATCTCTGAAAGTTTAACCACATTGCCCGTGCTTTCTGCGATGGACAAAACTATTATCCCTGAGATGATCATTTGAAATCCGAGGCTGAAATACGGATTAAAATTTATGGCTTCCTGCTTGGTATATAATGTCCCGAATGCCCACGAAATAGTAGCTGCCAATGATAACAAAATTCCAAAAGTAAAATCAGGATTTAAAAATTCTTTAAGGTGTTCGTAAAAGATGATGCATACGCCCCCAAAGCCCAGTAACAATCCTACCATTGCCTGGTTTGGCAAACGTTTACCCTGGAACATTGTGATGATAACTAGCCACAACGGAAAGATAGCTCCCATAATTGCACCCAGTCCGCTTGGAATAAATTTTATTCCCCAAGTGCTAAGCGTATTGCTAAGCATAAAAGTTAGAAAGCTAAGAACTAAAATAACCATCCATTGTTTTCCTTTAGGCCATGCGTGTTTTTTAAAACTAAAAAAAACGATGTATAATGAGCCGCCGATCAGTTGCCGGATGGCTATTATTTGTAATGCAGGCACATTTGTCACAGCTTCTTTTGATGCAAGCCAGGTGGTGCCCCATGCAAAACTCACCCAAGCCAGTGCAAACAGCGCTTTGTTTTTGCTGGAAGTACTTTGCCTTTTATGAGCATAATATTTTTGTGTGAAATATTTTTGCATGCCTGTCAATGTTTAAAATGGCGCATGCCTGTTATCACCATTGCTAGATCATTTTGTTTGCAATATTCAATGGAATCCTTATCCCGTATAGATCCGCCGGGTTGTATAAATGCAGTTACTCCGGCAGCATGAGCAATTTTTACACAATCATCAAAAGGGAAAAAGGCATCGCTTGCAAGCACAGCGTCTTTTAAATCAAAATTAAATTGCTTGGCCTTTTCAATTGCCTGGCGCAATGCGTCAATGCGTGAAGTTTGTCCGCAGCCTTTACCAATAAGTTGTTTATTTTTTATAAGAGCAATAGCATTACTTTTTAAATGCTTGCAGATGATGTTGGCGAATTCTAAATCTTCTTTTTCATTTTGTGTTGATGTTCTTCCTCCTTCTTCTTTCCAGTCAGTATAATTTCCTTCATCATTTTGTTGCGTAAGCATGCCATTCAAAACTGATTTTGATTGATGTGCTGAAAAACTAATTTTATTATTCCGCAACAGGATACGATTCTTTTTTCCTTTTAATATTTGCAATGCCTCATCATCAAAAGAAGGAGCAATTAAAACTTCAAAAAATAATTCATTAATTGCGGAAGCTGTTTCTTTATCAATTTCTGTATTGGTAATCAATACGCCACCAAATGCACTTTCAGTATCGCCCTGCAAAGCCGCATCCCATGATAGCTTCAGAGTTTCTCTTATGGCAACTCCGCAAACATTAGTATGCTTAATGATAGCAAAAAAAGCCCCCTCTAAATCTCCCCCGAAAGGGGAGACTTTGCCTACACTCAAAGCTCGCAGTTGCGAAAGATCTTTATTGACTTCAATATTTTTCTGAGAGGTTTTGTGAGTTGGCAAAGCCCCTCCTTCAGAGGGGTTTGGGGAGGCTGAGAATTCATTGATCAACTGAATCGCCGCATCAACATCTACAAGATTATTATAAGAAAGCTCTTTGCCATTTAGCTGATCGAAAACTTTATGTATATCACCATAAAAAGCCGCCGGTTGATGAGGGTTTTCTCCGTAGCGCAAAATATTCTTTGCGCCTGAGAAGGGATTGATAAAATCTGTTTTATTAAAATAGTTTGAAATGGCAATATCATACCCTGTGCAAACATCAAAAGCTTTTATAGCGAAATTTTTTCTTTGCTCTAAAGTTGTTTCGCCATTTTGTTCTGAAAGAATATTTTCGATTTCACTGTAATCTTTTTTTGCTGCTACAACCATTACATTTTTAAAATTTTTTGCGGCAGCTCTTAACATGGAAGGTCCTCCGATATCAATCTTTTCTATTATTACAGCTTCATCATTTGTTGATAATACAGTTTCTTCAAAAGGATACAAGTCAACAATAACAAGATCAATCTCAGGGATATTATATTCCGTCATTTCTTCAACATCTTTTTCATTTTCTCTTCTGCCGAGAATGCCCCCAAATACTGATGGATGAAGCGTTTTAACTCTTCCTCCTAAAATAGATGGATAAGATGTGAGTGATTCCACCGCTGTGCAAGACACGCCTAGATCTTCGATAAATTTTTGGGTACCACCGGTAGAATAAATTTTTATTTCAAGCGAATGCAAAAGCTGAACAATATTTTGCAATCCATCTTTATAAAAGACTGAAATAAGCGCTGATTTAATTTTTTTATTCATGCATAATGGGAGCTACAGGTCTACAATAAATGCTCCCTGCTCGGGAACAGAATAGCAGCGCAAATGTAGCTGTTCACATTCTTTTTTCCATTTGGCAATTTTCCACAAACTGTTAGACCCATCAAAAATAAATTGCTTGCAATTGAAAACCTTTGCCAGTTGTGGAATGTAGAGTTTTGGATTTTTTGAAAAGATAATATAATCAACATTAATTATTTGTTCAGAAGGCTGAAATACAATTGCACGATCTATTAACAATATCTTCTTATTATCAAATTGATAAAACATGTTATTTGCATGCAATGCAGGGATTGAATCAATTTCCTTATAAAGTTGCAATGCTGTTCTTGCGGGCTTTAAATGAAAGTTTTGCAACATTCCATCGCTCAATAACGCAGAGTCGCCAATAAATTTATATTCATTGCCATTTATTAAATCAATTGATTGATGCTGCGGAACATTATAAACAATTAATTTTTGCTGATTGGCAGTTTGCCATTTTGTATACCCTGTTAGTATAACAAATACTAATAATGATAATAATGATAATCGAAATGCAGTTTTACTGTTATTCAACAGCCAATAACCTACGCAAATAATAAATGCATATAAAATTATTGTAGATGCAATGGTGGCTGATACCCTGTCCCATAAAGCAAATGGCAAGCTGTTAAACCATAAAATAATTTTATTCATTGCCCATACCAGCCACCAGGTAAGTTTGCCAATAAGCGCACCCAAAAATGGAACCCATGCAAATGCAATTAAAAATATTTCAACAAATAAGATAAATGTAGACAAAGGAACCATGATGATATTGGTAAATAAAAATATTGTGGGGAACTGGTGAAAATAATACAGGCAAACAGGAAATGTAAAAATTTGTGCAGCCATCGAAACTGAAACCAATGCCCATAATTTATCAAGCAATTTATTTTTTACATACATCCAATGATAAATTGGCTTTTGAAAAATTACAATACTTAACACAGCGAGGTATGAAAGCTGAAACCCAACATCCCACAGAAAATATGGATTGTAACAAAGCAAAATAAATGCTGATGCTGCAAGAGAATTGTAAATAGAAGATTTTTTTGCAAAATTTTCACCAATAACAATACAAGAAAACATTACTGCTGCACGCAGGATAGATGCAGCGCCGCCGGTAAGTAATGAGAAAAGCCAGAGGCAAAACAGAATGAAGACCACCTTAATGATCTTTGATCTTTTGATAAACGGAATTCTGTTAAATATCCATACTAACATTACATAAATCAATGCAAGGTGCATCCCAGAGATTGCTATGATGTGTACCACGCCTGTATTGCTGTAAGCCTGCACCAGGTCTTTATCCAGGTCCTGTGTATATCCAATCAGTAATGCTTCTGCTATAGAAAGTTGGTCATCATGCCCCAGCATATTTTTACGTAAAATGTCTAACACATTTTGTCTCGCAGTAAATAAAAATTGATTGAATGGGTTAATATTTTTTTCATCAAGCAAAACCCAATCACTCTTTTTTAAAAATACGTTATGAAAGATCTGATGAAAAGCAGAATAGCGCTGGTAATTAAATGTACCAGGATTTCCTGCATTTTTTATTTCCTGTAATTTTTTATTGATAAGGATATTATCGCCATATTTTAATGACAATTCATTTGCTGAATCTTTTGCAAAATAGATTATCACTTTTCCAAATGTATTTTCAAGCGTCGCATTGTGCAAAACATTGTCCACTACAACTTCCGCTTTATATGATTTATTTTTTTCGATCAACGGCTCGTCAATGGTTGCCACTATATAATCACTATCATGATAAACATTTCCAAACCAGGAATGATTGTGGCGAATGTCTTTTTGATAAGTAACAAATGATCCCAATACGATCAATGAAAGATTGAGAATAAACCCCTGCACCTGTTGCAATTTAAACCGCAGTACCAGCGGCAATAATTGAAAAGCAATAAAAGCTATAGCAAAACAAACAGCTGTAAATAATATTTTTTGTAGATCAAACTGGTTATACCATTGCAATAAAATTCCAATGCAAATAGGAATTAGCACTCGCAGAAATGGCGCCTTCTTCCATATAGGTATCCAAAAAGAACGCATAAGCAGGTTATAATGCCTTAAAATTAGAATACTTTGTAACTTTCTCTAATTATTACAATGAAAAATTTTCTCTGCATAGTATTTTTTTTATCCGGATGCTTATTTATTAGTTGTCAAAATACCAGGGAGATCTATATTGTACGCCATGCCGAAAAAAGTAATGAGCCTGCAATTAATCCGCACCTCACTATCCAAGGAAAGGTAAGAGCAGAAACTTTAAAGTTTTTATTGAAAGATAAAAATATTAAAGCTGTTTTTTCTACACAAACCGCACGAACCATTGAAACCGCAGAACCACTAAGCCGCCTGATAAACATCCCAATTCAATATTATGGCAATGATACCTTGCCTGCTTTTGTACAAAGAGTGATTCACCTTAAAAAAAATGCATTGATAGTTGGTCACAGCAATACAGTCGTTTTTATGCTCGACGGTTTAGGCGTGGAGCATACTATTGCCAGTATCCCGGATAATGATTATGATAATATGTTTATCATTAAAACAAAAAACGGTTGTGCAAAAAAAATAAAAGAAACAACTTACGGAATGGTGTCTCCCCCTGTTAAATAAGTGCCGCAAACAATTAAAGGAAATCTGATCATTTCAAAAAATTTTAACTACTTATGCCGGAAGAGCCAATGAAGTTTTGACAGATATTCCATACTGAATGAGAATTTGCGGACACCTTTAGCTTTTAAATAATAATATTCTTACTGCAGCGTTAATACTCTACAGTGAAATTGCAAATCCTAAAATCCTAACCTTATGATCGTTAAAGAAATCATTTTCGAGCTATTAATTGCGGCACATCTTATTATGTTTATACATTCCCGTAAAAAGATAAAAATTTAAAAATTACACACGATTCTTAATCGAGTTAAATAAAAAGAGGCCGCAAAGCCTCTTTTTATTTATATAGACCACTTAAAAATTGTGTTATGTCAATCCAAAAAGTTAGACGATCCCACAGGTTGTGGGATGAGAAACCCACGTCTCACCTTAAACCGTCGCACAAAATCCTCCGTCCCGGCCTCATGTTCTTAATCCAATGGTTCTTACTATTTTTTGTAATTTTTTTTGGTGAATTTAAACTAAGAGATAATCAATAAATGTCAAATATTGCGGCACGCTAAATTAGTTGACTGTTGGTTTATGCCCCCTTTAATACAATAACTATGGTTAAGTAGTTATACGTATTTTTTCGCAATGTTACCGTAATTTCCACATAATGTTTATTTTAGCAAAAACTAACTGAACCGCAAAATGAAATATGAAGAATTACGGGCAATAAAGCCATTAACTACTGGCATGGTACAATTGTTAAAAGGTTGCCATAGCACTGAAATATATTCAGCAAGCCATTTAAAATTATATGAGCAATCCGCTGAGGAAGGATTAATTAAACGTGGTTTAATTAAGAAAACAACTATGGTAAAAGAGGGCAAGCCTGAAACAATCTATACTGTTACTGATCTCGGAAAACTATACCTTAAACATTATTTTAAAATATGATAAGGCATAGTCTTCTTATTATACTGTTATGACGATCGTGAAGCGTGAAAGGTGAAACCTGAGAACTCATGTTTTAGCTTCAAAGTCTCAAGAAAGTATGCGACATAATTTAATTTAATTGTCTTACCTCTGCCCTATATTTTTTTTGTTTCTTTCAACAAACCATTCCATACTCGCTTTCCCTGAATTCTTTTTACCATATACATTATGAGAACAAAAATAAAAAAGAATGGACCTGTAAAACCAAACAGCGCAACGAACTTAGTTCCATAGAATCTTTCCATTGGCCTCCGTAAACGCTCGGCAATTATGTACATACTTGGTACCATTACAAGTGTAAGAAAGAAGGCGAAGATCAAACCGAAAATTATTGTCCAGCTTAATGGGCCCCAGAATACAACGCTATCACCTCCAAAGAAAATATGGGGATTTAAATGCTGGAAGAAAGAAACAAAGTTGATATTGAAACCAACTGCCAAAGGCAAAAGCCCTAAAATTGTTGCAATAGCTGTAAGCATTACCGGTATGATACGAATGCGGCCTGCCTGTATTGCAGCTTCTCTTGTTTTTTGACCTCTGCCTCTAAGTTCATCAGTAAATTCTATCAATAAAATTCCGTTCTTAATTACAATTCCTGCAAGGCCAACCACACCAACAAGCACCATGATAGTAGCGATAGTCATACCAGTAAAAGCATAGCCTAACAAAACTCCTATTACCGAAAAGAAAATTTCTGTGAGCACAATGAATGGCTTACTAAGCGAATTGAATTGCAATACTAATATTAAAAAGATAAGCCCCATGGCAATTAAAAAAGACGTTACCAAAAACTGGTTAGTCTCTGCTTCCTGCTCACCCTGGCCGGTTTGCTTTATAGTAACATCTGCAGGTATTTTATTTTTTGCTTTAAAGTCAGTGATCTTTGTTGCAAGCTCTTCATTTACTTTGCCAACCAAAGAAGGATCCAGAACATTTGATTGTAACTGGATAGTTCTTTTAACATTTTTACGGGCAATAGCACCCGAAGTATTTGTATAATCAATAGTTGCAACAGCGCTTATAGGAATAGATTTTACAAGCATTGTATTCATATCCATAAAAGTGATGGGCATATTCATAAGATCAGTAACTTTCTTATGCTTAAAATTTGCTGAGCGCACCTGTATCTTATATTCATCTTCACCTTCTTTTAATTTGCTTACTTCTTTACCGAACAATGCAGTGCGGATCTCTGATCCAATCTGTCCTGTACTCAA